>CAXTSD010000001.1:0-47180 GCA_964246775.1 uncultured Acetobacteraceae bacterium
CGCTCAAGCGGGTGAGGCTCACGCATCGAGACCGGAGTGTCTACGGCGAGGCGCTGGTCAATCGGGCCGGGCTGGAGGGCGGCGCGGTCTACGCGCTCTCGGCGCCGATACGCGACGACATCGAGGCTGGCGGCACGGCACGGTTGCTCGTCGATCTCAGGCCGGACCTCGACGTGGCGGCGCTGGCGTCCCGTCTGGCATCAGCGGGCGGGTCAGCCAGCACGGCGAACCGGCTGCGCAAGGCCGGGCTGCCTGCGGTCGCCGCCGGCCTGCTGCGCGAGGCGGGCGAACTGCCGTCCGACCCGATGAAGCTCGCGGTGGCAACAAAGGCGTTGCCGCTCGCGGTCACCGACGTGCAGGGTCTGCAGCGAGCGATCTCGTCGGCGGGCGGCATCGCGCTCGACGAGATCGACGAGAGGTTGATGCTGCGCCGCTGCCCCGGCGTGTTCGTCGCCGGCGAGATGCTGGACTGGGAGGCGCCCACCGGCGGCTACCTGCTGCAAGCGGCGTTCAGCACCGGCGTTCAGGCCGCCGCCGGCGCGCTGGCCTGGCTGCACAGCCAGTAAGCGGCGGCCCGCCGTTCAGGTGGTCAGGCGGGATTTCAGCTTGTCGAACAGCTTCTGCGACAGCACCTTCTTGGTGACCAGCTCGTCGACGCTCTTGTAAGGACGGCCGGCGATGATCTTGGCGGTGCGCTTGGCGCCGATCTGCGGCAGGCTGTCGAGTTCGGCGGAGGTTCCGGTGTTGATGTTGACGATGCTCGTGCTGTCGGCCTTTTTCGAGGCGGCGCTGGCGGCGGCTGGATGCGGCGGCGTCGGCGCTGTCGGGCTCGGCGCCGCCATCTTGGCGCCGGTTGCCGGCGCTGTCGTCTGGGCGAGCGCCGGCAGCGCCGGCAACAGCAGGGTGGCGGCAAGCAGCGCCGCCGTCATCATGGGTGAACGCATAGGGTCATCCTCTGGCAGTGAGGCGCCTAGCCTCGGGCGGGGCAAGGTCGCTGCAGCGGCCACCATCATCGATCTGTATGCGCAACGGGGTCAAGCCGCGGCGACGTCGTGACCGGGCCGATGCGCCGCAAGGCCGATCTGCCGAGCAAAATCTGTCCGATCTGCCGGCGCCCGTTTTCCTGGCGCCGCAGATGGGCGCGCAACTGGGACGACGTGCGCTTCTGCTCGGAGCGCTGCCGCAGGACGGCGCCGGCGCCGGCGGCCACCAAGCGCTGAGTGCTCGCAGACCAACGGGCTAAAGCAGGCAGAGCGCCTGAAGCTCGGCGCGCAGCGGTTCCGGCAAGCCGAGCAAAGCGGGGCCGCAATCGCCCAGATCCCGCGGCGCCGCCTCGGCCTCGAGATAGCGCCAGCCCTGGAACGCCTTGACCGGCCGCGCCGATACCGCGACCAGTTCGGGGTGCAGCCGGAACTCGGTGCACGGGGTTGCATCGTCGCGCTGGCCGGGGACGATGTCGGTCACGCGTTGGCGGACCAGCAGCAGCCCGCCGATCACCCAGTAGATCGACCCGCCGTCGAGGATCTCGTCGGCCCGGCGTGGAAAGCTGCGGGTACGATGGTGCAGCGGCGGGAACAGCCGGGCGCGCTCGGCCTGATGCGCTCGCAGGTGCGGCACGTCGCGTATGCCGACGGCGAGCTTGATCATGTGCAGCATCGGGCGGGAACCCTATGGCAGGTCGAGTGCGGCCGGCCGGCGCGGCGGCGGGAACGCCGCGTCGAGGGCTGCGCACTGCCGCAGCGTCATCCGGCGCTACTGGCGCGCCGAAGCCGCGACGAACCAGCTCGGCGGTGACGTTGCCGCTCTCGGACGCATCCCGCCAATCCTTGAGGGCGCCGCCGCCGTCAAAGTCCGAGCTGATGCCGACATGCGCCAGGCCGCAGCGTTTCACCACGTATTCGACATGGTCGACGAGGTCGCCGACGCCGACATCCTCGAGCCGGCCCTTGGGGCGCAGAAACGGCGGCATGGCGGTAATCTGGATCAGGCCTTCGCCGTCGCGCAGGGCGTCGAGCTGGACGTCGTCAAGGTTGCGTGGATGCGGGCAGATCCGCCCGACGCAGGAATGCGTGGCGACGACCGGCACGCTGGAGGTCATCGCCGCCTGCAGCATCGCCTTGCGTGACAGGTGCGAGACGTCGACCAGCAGGCCGCAACGGTTCATCTCGGCGACCGCCTCGCGCCCGAGCACGGATAGGCCGCCATGCAGCTCCGCCGCATCATTGAGGTCGCGCCGCGGGTTGGCGCTGTCCGCCAGCGCGTTATGGCCGTTATGGCTGATCGTCATATAGACGGCGCCGAGGCTGCGCAGGCGTGCGAGCGCCGCCAGATCCTCGCCGATCGCGTGGCCGTTCTCGACCGCGGGCAACACCGCCAGCACGCCATCGCGCTTCGCCTGCTCCAGCGCATCCGCGGTGCTGCAGACACGCGCGCTGACGCCGTTCTCGCTACGCCCCATGCCGTTGATCGTCTCAAGCATGTGGATCACACGATCCGACGCCTGCGAGTAGCCCGACGCGTCGCGGCGACCTTGCGGGATGTAGGCGACGAAGCACCCGGCATCGAGCCCGCCCGACCGCATCTTGAGCAGGTCGACATGGCGGCGGCTCGGCTGGAAGGGGTCCTGATCGTGCGGCCACGGAATGTCGATGTGGCTGTCGAGCGTCAACGTCGCCCGGTGGAGCGCCTCGGCGTCCATCATGTGTGGTGTCCCGGTCAGAGGGTCAGGATCGCTGCCCTTCGGCGGCGATCCTGCACTGAACATGGTGTCCCCGGCGTGATTCGAACACGCGGCCCCAGGTTTCATACCACTTCGGCTTTCACCGCCGCTCCTCAATCGGAGCGTTCGTGGTCTGGACTATCCCTTCGCCCTGGCAGTTCGGCCTGAGGTGCGCCTCCGGCTGAACGGCTTTAGGCGCCGCCCGTCTAGTCTCTACACCGTCCCGGCTGGCGCCGGGCTTGGCTCGGGATCGGCATGACCAAGCGGCCGAAGCTTTCCCCGAATTTGAGCGGATCCGCCACGGTGTTTCCGGCCGCAGCGCCCAATGACAAGGAAACCTGTGCTCTATCCGGCTGAGCTACGGAGACCCGACGACGTTCTAGCCCGATCCCCCGAACGAATTCTAGAGCAGTTCCGCTCGGAGTGGACTCACTCCGGGCGGTAAAACTGCTCGCTGAACAAAAAGCTAGAGCGCGCTGACCGGATACGGTCAGCCTGAAAGCGCTCTAGTCGGCTGCCAGCGCCATCGTGCGCCGGGCGATCACGCGGCCGACATATTCCTCGACGTCCTGCCCGACCTTTTCGGCATGTGAGGCAAAGACGTGATCGGCTCCGGCATAAACGCGGTAGTCGACCTGCACGCCCTTCTGGGTGTTCAGCTTGTCGACCAGCTTGCGGACTGAGGGCTCGGGAACGAGTTCGTCGGCATCGCCGTGCAACAGCAGCCCGCCGCAGGGACAAGGGGCGAGAAAGCCGAAATCATAGCCACTGGCCGGCAGGGCGACGCTGATCCAGCCGGAGATCTCGGGCCGGCGCATCAGCAACTGCATGCCGACGAAGGCGCCGAACGAGTAGCCGGCGATCCACAGGCCGCTGGCGCCAGGGTTTACCATCTGCATCCAGTCGAGCGCCGAAGCGGCGTCGCCGATCTCGCCGATGCCGCCGTCATAGCGGCCCTGGCTGCGGCCGACGCCGCGAAAATTGAACCGCATGACCGAGAAGCCCATGCGTTGAAACGACTGATACATCGTGTAGGCAATGCGGTTGTTCATCGTCCCGCCATGCATCGGATGCGGGTGCAGGATCAGAGCCAGCGGAGCGCCGGCCTGCTTCGAATGATGGTAACGGCCTTCAAGCCGGCCGTCGGGGCCGGCGAACATCACCTCGGGCATCGTAAGCTACGTTCTTTCATCTTCCCGCCTCAGGCGGGCAAGTGGATCTCGATGGTCTGGGCCGCGCCGGAATTGACGGCGCCCCCCTGCGGCCGCTAGGCTCAACTTCACCTCGCGATCCGCGCCCGCCTGGCTCCGCCGGCGACAACGCCCAATGTGACCGGGGTTTCCTCGTGCGGGTTCAGACAGGTTCACGCTGGGTTCATGCAGATATAGGCGGCAACTGCCGTGAACCGATACTGATTTGTCGCGTGGTTGGCATGTTTATGATGAAGTTCCGCTTTGCGGCGTGCCCTGAGGGTGCCGGGTCTGCGGCATGATCTACCTAGACGCGAACGCAAGCGAGCCACTGCGACCAGCGGCTGATTGTGCGGTGTCGGAACCGCTGCGCGTCACCTGCAATCCCGCCTCCGTTCAGTCGGCCGGCCGCGCCGCGCGAGCGCGGCTGGAAGCCAGTCGTCGTGCGATCGCACAACGCCTGGGCGGCCGCCCCGGCGATCTTGTATTTACCTCAGGCGGCACCGAGGCGGACAATCTCGCCATTGCCGCATTGGGCGCCGGTCGGCGCATACTGCGCAGCGCGGTGGAGCACGACGCGGTCAGGGCGGCATCGCCCGATGCGATGGTGCTCCCGGTCGACGAGAACGGCATCATTCGGCTCGACGCGCTGCAGGCGGCGCTGGCGGACGGCGTGCCCTCTCTGGTCTGCCTGATGCTGGCCAACAATGAGACCGGCGTCCTCGAGCCGGTCGCCGAGACTGCGCGTCTGTGCCGACAGGCGGGCGCGCTGCTGCACGTCGATGCGGCGCAGGCGGCGGGGCGGGTCGCGGTCGACGTCGTGGCGCTCGGTGCGCACAGCCTTGCGATCTCCGGCCACAAGACCGGCGGCCCGGCAGGTGCGGGAGCGTTGCTGCTGAACGGCGTCGAGATTGCGGAGGCGCAAATCCGCGGCGGCGGTCAGGAACTCGGCCGGCGCGGCGGCACGCCGGCACTCGCCGCCATCGCCGGCTTGGCCGCGGCGCTCGAGACGCCGGACCCGGGCTACACGCAACGCCTGGCCGGCCTGCGCGACGGCATCGCTCGTGCTGCCGAAGCAGTCGGAGCGCGGATCTGCAGCGGCGGCGCCGCTCGGCTGCCGAATACGCTCTGCCTTGCGCTCGCAGGAGTGCGATCCGACCTGCAGGTCATCATGCTGGATCAGGATGGGTTCGCGGTCTCTGCCGGCGCGGCCTGCAGCTCGGGCAAGATCGCGTCGAGCCACGTTCTGCAGGCGATGGGGCTTGGCGCGCTGGCCGGACAGGCGATCAGGGTGTCGCTGCCGTGGAACGCGACGGCGCACGAGGCTGATGCCTTTGCGACCGCCTATGGCGCCATGGCAGGCCGGGCGCGAGGGTGATGGCTTTGGGCAACGAGGTCTATCTGGACAACCAGGCGACCACGGCCTGCGACCCGCGTGTGGTCTCGGCAATGCTGCCGTGGTTCACGACTGAATACGGCAACGCGGCTAGCGAGGAGCATGCGGCCGGTCGTCGCGCCCTTGCTGCCGTGGAGCAGGCGCGTCGCGAGATTGCGGCGCTGATCGGCGCCGAGGCGCGCGAGATCGTGCTGACCTCCGGCGCCACGGAAGCCAATAATCTGGCGATCAAGGGATATGCCCGGCAGGCGCGGGCGCTCGGCGACCCCAGGCGACGCCTGATCACGGTTGCGACAGAGCATAAATGCGTGCTGGCCAGCATGGGTGATCTGGCCGCCGAGGGCTTCGAGCCGGTGCTGCTGCCGGTGCGCGCGGACGGAACACTCGACCAGGCGGCGCTCAGCTCAGCTCTCGCCACGCCGACGCTGCTGGTCAGCGTGATGGCGGCCAACAACGAGGTCGGCGTGCTGCATGACATTGCAAGCCTCGCCGCGATTGCGCACCGCCACGGCGCGGCCGTGCACTCGGATCTGGCGCAGGCGGCGGGCAAGCTGCCGATCGATGTCGCGGCATGGGGCATTGAGCTCGCCTCGCTCAGCGCCCACAAGCTCTACGGCCCGAAAGGCGTCGGCGCGCTCTACGTTCGTCGCCGGCCGCGGACGCGGCTTGCCCCGTTGCTCTCCGGCGGCGGCCAGGAACGCGGGTTGCGCTCTGGCACCCTGCCGGTGCCGCTGATCGTCGGGTTCGGCGTCGCCGCCGCGGTCGCGGGTCAGGAGATGGCCGAGGAGTCTGCTCGCGTGACGACGCTGCGCGATCGCCTGCTGGCGGCGTTACGGTCCGCAATCCCTGGCCTGCGCGTCAACGGCCCGCTCGAGGGTCGCCTGCCCGGCAACCTGAACGTGATGTTTCCTGATCGCGACGGCGCCGCGTTGATGACGGCGTGCCCGCTTCTCTGCGTCTCAAGCGGTTCCGCCTGCTCGGTCGCGACGCTTGAGACGAGTCATGTGCTGCGAGCCTTGGGGCTCAGTGATGACGAGGCGCGCGGCAGCTTGCGCCTTGGTGTCGGACGCTTTAACTCGGCCGCCGATATCGATCGTGCTGCCGCCATGCTCGCCGAGGCGTATGCTGCGTCAGGATCGAGGCAGCGCAGCCCATATCCCGTGCAAGTAGCGGTCGAGGCCTGAGTGATGACAAAGATGGTGTTCATCGACCGCGACGGGTCGAGGCGGGAGGTCGACGCCCCGGTCGGCCTGTCCGTGCTGGAGGTCGCGCATAAGCACGGCGTCGACATCGAAGGCGCCTGCGAGGGATCGCTCGCCTGTTCCACGTGTCACGTGATCGTCGACCCGAACTGGTATCCTAAGCTTGCGAAGCCGACCGAGGACGAGGAGGACATGCTCGACCTCGCCTTCGGGCTGGAGAAGACGTCCCGGCTCGGCTGCCAGATCGTGATGACGGAAGCGCTGGACGGATTGACCGTTCGCGTGCCGGCCGGCAGCCGCAACCTGCTCGACTGAGGATGCGGCGGGCGTGACGATCGTGGTCGCGATGTCTGGTGGCGTCGACAGCAGCGTCGCCGCCGCGTTGCTGCATGAGGCGGGGCATGAGGTGATCGGCGTCACCCTGCAACTCTCCGATCATGCGCCGGCAGTCGGGCGCGCCCGCAGCTGCTGCGCCGGACGCGACGCGCTCGATGCGCGGCAGGTTGCCGAGCATCTCGGCATCGCCCATTACGTGATCGATGGCGAGCAGCGCTTTCACGACAGCGTCGTGCAGGATTTTGCCGACAGCTATGCTCGCGGCGAGACGCCTGTGCCTTGCGTACGCTGCAACCAGGGCGTGAAATTCACTGATCTGCTCGGCTTGGCGCGCATGATGGGCGCCGAAGCGCTCGCCACGGGTCACTATGTCCGCCGGGTTGATGGAGCCGACGGGCCGGAGCTGCATCGACCGCTGGATCGCCAGCGCGACCAGAGCTGGTTCCTGTTCGCGACCACCGCCTCGCAGCTCGCCTTCACGCGATTTCCGCTTGGCGATTTTGCCACTAAGCGATCGGTACGCGACGAGGCGCGCCGTCTCGGCCTCGCCGTCGCCGACAAGGCCGACAGCCAGGACATCTGCTTCGTTCCGGACCGGCGCTACGCGGAGGCAGTTGGCCGGTTGCGCCCGGACGCGCTCGCGCCCGGCGACATCGTCTCCACCTCGGGCGCGGTGATGGGCCGGCACGACGGCATCGGCCGCTACACCATCGGGCAGGCGCGCGGCCTTAAGCTGGACCGGCCGGTGGACGGGCGACCGGTCGTCGTCGGCATCGAGCCGTCGACGCGCCGGATCATCATAGGATCTCGCAACGGCGGTTCGCGCCGGCTACGGCTGCGCGAGGTCAACTGGCTGGGACGGCCCGGTACGGCGCGGGTCAGGTGCCAGGTCCGGCTACGCGCGCGTGACGAGATGCGCGATGCGGTCGTGCATCTCGATGGCGGGGCGGCGGAGGTCGAGCTCGATGCGGCGACGCTTGCCGCGCCCGGTCAGGGCTGCGTCTTCTACGACGGCGACCGGGTCTTGGGCGGTGGCTTCATCTGCCGTCAGCCCGGCTGATCCGCCTCGTCCCGCTTGGCCCCGATCAGGAATTCGTGATTGCCTTCCGGCCCGGTAATCGGGCTTTCGGTAATGCCGAGCACCCGCCAGCCGGGCAGGGCGGACCACCAGCCTTCAATGTCGTCGCACACACGCGCATGCACGGCCGAGCTACGCACGACGCCCTTCGCGCCGACATCGGCCGGCCCCGCCTCGAACTGCGGCTTGATCAAGGCGATCGCCCAGGCGCCTGGCCGGCAAAGCGCGAGCGACGCCGGCAGCAGAGTGCGCAGGCCGATGAAGCTGGCGTCGCAGACCAGCACGTCCGCCATTTCGCCGATCTGCGACGCGACCAGATGGCGGGCATTGGTTCGCTCGTGCACGACGACGCGCTCGTCGCTGCGCAGGCGCCAGGCAAGCTGGCCGTGTCCGACATCGACCGCGTGAACACGCAACGCGCCGTTCGCCAACAGCACATCCGTGAAACCGCCCGTCGAGGCGCCGATGTCAAGAGCGACACGGCCGAAAGGATCGAGGCCGAAGGCGGCAAGTCCGTGCGCCAGCTTGAGACCGCCGCGGCTGACCCACGGGTGATCCTGGCCGCCGCGCAACGCAAGCGGCGCCTCCGGCGCGACCTGGTCGCCTGGCTTTGCGATCCGACGATCGCCGCTGAACACCCGCCCGGCGATGATCAGAGCCTGAGCCCTGGTCCGGCTGTCCACCAGCCCGAGTTCAACCAGGCGTTGATCGGCTCGGATTTTGCGACCTGTCGTCATCGGACACTCATCCAAGCGCCGGACAGCCATGACCTTGATCGATCATCGGCTTCGGCTCATCTGTCGGCACGGCACAGGCCGTTTGCCCTCAGCACGCCGTCGTTGTGTGGTTTGCGCAACAGGCTGCGGCAACCCTCGCGCCCGAGCGTCGGGTGGGAGGGCAGACGGTGCGGCGGGCGCGTTCACGCGTCATAACTGAAGCTCGCGCCGCCGCATGGAGCGCCGGTGAGGGTGCTTTACGACAGTGAGGTTGGGCGCTCGCCCGATCTCCCGGCAGGAAGGATACTGGCATTGGTTCCCATGATGCAGGTGGTGAAGGTTGGCGCCTACGTGGTGACGCAACACCTGAAGCGCCGGGCACGCTATCCGCTGGTTCTGATGCTCGAGCCGCTGTTCCGCTGCAACCTTGCCTGCTCCGGTTGCGGGAAGATCGATTATCCGGCGCCGATCCTGAACCAGCGGCTTTCGGTCGAGGAGTGTCTTTCGGCAGTAGACGAGTGTGGCGCGCCGGTCGTCGCCATCGCCGGCGGCGAGCCGCTGCTGCATCGCGAAATGCCCGAGATCGTCGAAAAGATCCTTGCCAAGAAGAAGTTCGTGTATCTCTGCACAAACGCCTTGTTGCTTGACAAGAAGATGGATCAGTTCAAGCCGAACCCGTATTTCAGCTGGGACATCCATCTCGATGGCGACCAGGAGATGCACGACCGCGCCGTCAGTCAGGATGGCGTGTTCGAGAAGGCGGTGGCGGCGATCAAGCGGGCGAAAGCATGTGGCTTCCGCGTCTCGATAAACTGCACCCTGTTTGACGGCGCCGGCCCGAAGCGCGTCGCCGCCTTCTTCAACGAGGTGATGGCGATGGGTGTCGACGGCATCATGACGTCGCCCGGCTACGCCTATGAGCGTGCTCCTGACCAGGCGCATTTTCTCAGCCGCCAGAAGACCAAGCAGTTGTTCCGCGACATTCTGACGCTCGGCAAGGGCCGTGGCTGGAAGTTCACCCAATCGCCGCTGTTCATGAGCTTCCTTGCTGGCAACGAGGCCTATAAGTGCACCCCGTGGGGCAAGCCGACACGCAACGTGTTCGGCTGGCAGCGGCCCTGCTACCTGCTTGGCGAGGGCTATACGAGCACGTTCGCGGAACTGATGGCCGACACGGCGTGGGATGACTACGGCACCGGCAATTACGAGAAGTGCGCCAACTGCATGGTGCATTCCGGCTATGAGGCGACGGCCGTGGTCGACGCCGTGAAGAGTCCGATCAAGACGATGATGACCGCCTTGCGCGGCCCGAAGCTCACCGGCGCCATGGCTCCGGAGATCGACCTGTCGAAACAGCGCCCGGCGGACTACGTGTTCAGTCAGCACGTCGAGCAGGCGATGACCAAGATCAGTCGCTCGAAGAGCGAAAAGCTGGTCGACGCGGTCGAATAGCCAGCGCGGCGGTCTGCGATCAGGTTCGCACGGCCGCCAGTCCGGCTTCGGCCGCGCGTTTGCTCGGCTTTCCACGCGGTGCAGGCTTTTCGGCTTTGGCGGGGGATGCGGTCACACCCGCCAGCTTGCGCTCGAGGAATGCGGTGACCGCGATCTCCTCCGCGCTCAGACCGTGATTTGCATGTTTGACGTCGGACAGAACGGCTTCGGCTCTATCGGCCAAGCCTTCGATCAGCGAGCCGTCGAGATAGCCTTCGAAGATCGCCGGATGGATGTAGCATTTCCGGCAGATCGCCGGCGTGTTGCCGAGCAGCTTGGCGACACTCTCGATCGCCCGCAAGACGTTCTTCTTGGCCTTGGTCTGGCTGTCGAAGACTTCAAGTTCGCGAAGCGCGAGGGCGGCCAAATTCGTCGCCGCCCAGGTTCGGAAATCCTTCGCGGTGATCGCCTCGCCGGTGACCTCATGCAGGTAGGCGTTTACGTCGTCCGACCCGACCGTGTGATGGCCGCCATCATGATCCAGGAATTGAAACAACTCCTGACCGGGGAGGTCTTCCAGCTTCTTCACGATGCCTGACAGCCGGCGATCATTGAACTCGACGTGACGCTCGATGCCGTGCTTGGCTCGAAAATCCAGGGTGACCTTGTTGCCGGCGACCTTGACATGACGATGCCGCAGGGTTGTCAGCCCGAAACTGTTGTTGGTGCGCGCGTATTCCTCGTTGCCGATGCGCGCGAGGGTTCGTTCGAGCAGGCGCACGACAGCCGCAACAACCTTGCGGCGGGGCATTCCCGGCAAGCCAAGGTCATGATCGACCTGCTTGCGGATACGCGGCAGTTGCTGGCCGAATATCAGCATCTTGCCATATTTCGCCTCGTCGCGGATCTCTCGCCAGCGTGGATGGTAGCGATACTGCTTGCGCCCCCGCGCGTCGCGTCCCGACGCCTGCAAATGGCCGTTCGGATCGCGGCAGATCCAGACATCCGTGTAGGCCGGCGGGATCGCGAGCTTGCGTATGCGGGCGATCGTCGCCTCGTCGGTGATCAGCGCGCCGCGCGCATCGCGATAGGCGAAACCCTCAGTCGCCGGCTCGCGGGTGATGCCTGGACGATCGTCGTGGACGTAGTGCAGATGGGCGGCACGCGCAGCGCTCTCCGCATCGAGCGGTTGGTCCTGGTGTTGCTCGCCCTGCTGCCTGGCCTGCATCTGCTTCGCTCTCTGCTCGGATTGTCCGATTGCCGGACCACAACCGCGAGACGGCGGAGCGGTTGCGCTCGGTTCACTGCCGTCGCTGCGACGACAGGTCAGTCGTCGTCGCTGGTCCGGCGGGTTAGCACCTCGCGCCGGCCGACGTGGTTTGCCGCACTGATGACACCCTCCTTCTCCATCTGTTCGATCAGCTTGGCCGCGCGGTTGTAGCCGATCGACAGGTGGCGCTGGATAAAGCTGGTGCTTGCCTTGCCCTCCCGTGAGACCAGTGCAACCGCCTGATCAAACAAGCCCTTCTCGCCCTCAGACGCGCCGGCGATGCCGGACAGCGCCGGACCGTCATCATCGTCCGGCGTTTCCGTCACCTCCTCGACATAGGCCGGCTCACCTTGCTCGCGCAAAAACGCGACGACGTCCTCGACTTCGCGGTCGGTGACGAACGGTCCATGCACGCGAGCGATGCGGCCGCCGCCAACCATGTGCAGCAGGTCGCCCTGACCGAGCAACTGCTCGGCGCCCTGCTCGCCGAGAATGGTCCGGCTGTCGAACTTGCTGATGACCTGGAAGCTGATCCGGGTAGGAAAATTGGCCTTGATCGTGCCGGTGATCACATCCACCGAGGGCCGCTGCGTCGCCATGATGACGTGAATGCCGGCCGCGCGCGCCATTTGCGCCAGGCGTTGCACGGTAGTCTCGATTTCCTTGCCGGCGACCATCATCAGGTCGGCCATCTCGTCGATCACCACCACGATGAACGGCAGCGTCTCCAATGCGAGCGGCTGATCCTCGAAGATCGGCTTGCCGGTTTCGCCGTCGAACCCGGTCTGCACCCGGCGGGTCACGATCTCCCCGGCGGCGCGGGCGGCGGCGACACGCTCGTTATAGCCGCCGATATTGCGTACGCTGAGCTGGCTCATTGCGCGATAGCGGCGCTCCATCTCGCGAACCGTCCACTTCAAGGCGGTGACGGCCTTGGCAGGTTCGGTCACGACCGGCGCCATCAGATGCGGAATGCCCTCGTAGACGGACAGCTCCAGCATCTTGGGATCGATCAGGATCAGCCGGCACTGGTCAGGCGAAAGGCGATAGAGCAGCGACAGGATCATCGCATTAACCCCGACCGACTTGCCCGAGCCGGTCGTGCCGGCGATCAGCAGATGCGGCATGCGAGCCAGATCGGCCACGACCGGAGCGCCGCTGATGTCCTTGCCGAGAGCCAGAGTGAGGCGGCCGGGATTGCGGGTCCATTCCTCGGTGCCGAGCAGTTCGGAGAGGAAGACCGTCTCTCGCCTGGCGTTCGGCACCTCGATGCCGATGACGTTGCGACCAGGCACGGTGGCGATGCGAACGGCGGTCACCGAGAGGCTGCGGGCAACGTCGTCGGCAAGTCCGATGACGCGCGCCGAGCGGATGCCGGGCGCCGGCTCCAACTCATAGAGAGTGACAACCGGGCCCGGCCTGATCTCGCGTATTGTGCCCTGGACGCCGTAATCGCCGAGCACGGATTCGAGCAGGCGAGCATTGCTCTCGAGCGACTCTTTGCTCGGGCCGCCGCTGCTGCGGACCGGTGCGGCCGTGAGCAGAGCGAGCGGCGGGAAAATCCAGCCATCCTCGGGCAAGGCGAGACTCTGCTGGCGCGCTGCCGGCGGCGCTGCACGACGGACGGCGACGGGAATGCGCAGCCGGGAACTCGCCGCCTCTGTTGTCGCCGGCTCGACCTGCGGCTTGCCCGGCAAAGCGGCTGCCGGGAGTGTCCGCAGTCCAATCGCGGGGTTGGGTATCGCCGGCGCACCCAGAGCCCGCGCCCGGAGCGGCGGCAGCTCCGGCGCGCTCTGCTCGTCCATCGGACGATTGAGGCTCGGCAGCGACTCGCTGAGCCGGCCGACGAATTGGGTCACGCGACGCCGCTGCTCGAGCGACCGCCGCGCGGCGATGCCTGCACCGCGCCCGGCGTCACGCCAATCGCCGATGGTCAGCCCGAGACAGACCAGGGTGCAGACCAATCCGAGTGCTGCCGCAAGCAGGCATGCAGATGCGGCACCTGAAGCACCGGCGAGCGGCCTTGCGAAGCCGAGCAGCTTGGCGGCAAGCATCGATCCGGCGGCGCCACCGAGACCGGCCGAAGTCGGGAAGGCAGGAATGTGCAGAGCGACGGCGGGCAGCAAAGCCGGCGCCGCCGCCAGCGACAGCGACAGCAGCGGCAGAGCGCACAGCAGCGCGCCGAGACGCAAGCTGAGGCGGCCGAGACCGCCGCGCCTGGCGATCCGCCAGGCCCAGGCCAGGAGAGCGAGCGCGGGCAGGCACCCCGCCAGACCAAAACCCTGCAGCAGCACATCGGCTAGCAACGCTCCTGGCGCGCCTGCCAGGTTGGTGGGAGCGAGTGTCGTCGCGGTGTCGAAGGACGGGTCACGAGGATTGTAGGTTGCGAGCGCCAGCATCAAGGCGATGCCGGCTAGGCAGAGCGCCAGTCCGAGCAGCTCGCTCAGCCGCCGCCCGGCGAGCGCGCGCAGGCTGGGGGAGGCAAATCGCCGAGGTTCGGGGTGGCTTTGGGCAGCGGCGGACATGATCGCTCCGACAAGTCGCGTTGGCACGCTCGGCTCGTGTGACGCACGAACGTTATGCCACAAGGAGCTGTGTCGCGAAGCATTACATCTCTCGCGCCCGGAACAGGCCCTGGGCGAGCCCAGGCAACAGCCGATAGATGACGACCTCGCGTTCCTCGCGGTCTTCGAGTTCGAGGCTGGTCGGCACGGTGAAGCGGGCGAGTGGTTCGAGCCCGGCCTGAGGCAGGTAGGCGCGACCGGGATCGGCGACCCACACCTCGGCGGTCTGCGCAAGTCGGCGCAGCCAGGGCAGTATGTGGCGGGTCATCGGCGCCTCGTAGCAAACGTCGCCACACAGAACGATGTCCCAACGGCAGTCGCTGCCGACCAGGTCGCCTTCGAGGACCTCGACAACAGCCCCGTTTGCCGCCGCGTTCAGTCGGATTGCGGCTTGGGCGAGCCGATCGATCTCCGCCGCCTCGACGCGGCTCGCGCCGGCGCGGTGCGCGGCGCAGGCGGCAAGCCCGCAACCGGCGGCAAAGTCGAGGACGCGTCGTCCGGCGATCCTCGAGGGATTGTCAAGGATCAGCCGCGCCAGCGCCTGCCCGCCTGGCCAGGCGAACGCCCAGAACGGCGGCTCGATATTCGCCTGACGCAGCGCGAGCTCCGACGCCTGCCAGATCGGCGTGATCTCGGTCGCAAGTTGCAAGGTGAACTCGGGCACCAAGGCCGCACGCTCCGGCCGAGTGTTCTCAAGCACAAAGGCGGCGGCGTCCATCAGAGCAGTCCAGCCAGCAGCGAGCCGGCAATCGCGACCCCGGTCTCCCGATTTGAGCGAAACAGCGTGAGGCAGCCTGCGGCATTGGCGATGTTGAGGCGGACGACCTGGCGAGCCAGCAGCGCAAGCGGCACCGGGAGCGTCAGCCAGAACCAGATCGACAGTCCGGCGAGCAGGCCCGCAAATGCGATGCCGAGGGCGACCACGGCGTAGCAGAAGGCGAGGAACGACCGCGGCGCGTGAGCGAAGCGCCGTGAGGTGGAGCGGATGCCGACGACGGCGTCGTCCTCGATGTCCTGGAAGCCATATATCGTGTCGAAGCCGAGATCCCAGGCGATGGCGGCAGTGTAGAGGAAGAGGCCCGGCAAGCCCGGCTTGCCGGTCGCGGCGATCCAGCCGAGCCAGGCACCGTAGCCGAAGGTGAAGCCGAGCACGAGTTGCGGGTACCAGGTGACCCGCTTGGCCGCGGGATACAGCCCGACCAGGATGAGGGATGACGCGCCCCAAAGCTGGGCCGGGCGATCGAGCTGAAGCAGGATCACGAGGCCGGCGAGCAGCAGCACGCCGAGCAGCGCCACGGCTTGCCGCATGCGCAAGGCTCCCGAGGCGAGCGGGCGCATGGCGGTGCGCGCAACCAGCCGATCCAGCCGACGATCCCACATGTCATTCACGACGCAGCCCGCCGAGCGCATGACCAGGCTGCCGATGCCGAACAGCAGGATCAGCCGCAGCGACGCGGCGAGAGGGACAGGCGAGACCGCGCGAGCCAGCAGAATGGCCCAGAGTCCTGGCAGGAACAGCAGCCAGGAACCGATCGGCTTATCGAGCCGCATCAGTTGAAAATAGGGCATCCATCGGAGAACCATGGACGCAGGGCCTAGTGTCCGACCGCGCGGGAGCGTGATCCATCTCGGATCAGGCTTTTGCGCGTGTATCGGCGACGCGGACAAACAGCGGCGCGCCAGCTTGCCATAAAAGCTGGCGCTAGAGGGTGCGACATGCGCGGTGGACGGAGACCATCGCTGCTATCTCACGTGCGACTGGCGCGGGGTCAACATGGCTGAGACGGCTACGCCTTCCGGGCCGCGCCTGTATGTCGAGGCGGACCTCGCCGCTGGCGCTGCGGTAGCGCTGTCGGGCAGGCAGGCGCATTACCTGTCCGCTGTCATGCGGCGCCGGCCGGGCGATCGGGTGCGGCTGTTCAATGGCCGGCACGGCGAGTGGTCGGCATCGCTGGTCCGGCTCGAGCGGACACGCGCCGAGGCGCGGCCCGAGCTGATGCTGAAATCCCAGGTTTGCGAGCCGCCGCTGTCGCTGGCCTTCGCCATGCTGAAACGCGAGAACTCCGAGATTGTCGTCCAGAAGGCAACCGAGCTTGGGGTGACGGCGCTCCAGCCCGTGCTGAGCGAGCGCAGCCAGGGCCTGCGCTTGAACACTGCACGGATGTCGGCCATCGCGGTGGAGGCGGCCGAGCAGAGCGAGCGCCTGACAGTGCCGCGGGTCGAACCCGTCTGCTCCCTGCTCGAGCTGCTGGCTGCCTGGCCAAGCGATCGCCCGCTTGCCGCTGCGATCGAGAGAAGCGGGACGGCATTCACGCCGGCGCGGGCAGAGGCGCTATTGATCGGGCCGGAGGGCGGTTTCTCGAGACGGGAGCTTGACGTGCTCGCCGCGTGCTCCTTTGTTCGGCCGACGTCTCTGGGACCGACAGTGCTGCGGGCGGAGACGGCTGCCATCGTCGGCCTCACGGTTCTGCTGATTACGCGTCAAGATGGCGGCTGGCCCGCTCAGCCTGCCGTCCCGCCGCCTACCTTATAGCTGTGAGCGCTGCGCAGAGAGGCCGATGTCCAACCCTGGGGATGAAGACGCGACGCCGATCACTTCAGTGCGGCAGCTTGCCGATTACATCGCCGCCGGCTGCAAACCCGCGATCGAGCACCGCATCGGCACCGAACACGAGAAGTTCGGTTTTCGCAGGCCGGCTGAACCAGGCCGGGCCTATGCGCCGCCGCCCTACGAGCCGAACGGCATACGGTCAACCCTGCTCGGGATAGCGGCGCGCGGCTGGCAGCGCATCGACGAGGACGGCCGGCCGATCGGGCTGAAGCAGGGCGGCGCCTCCGTCTCGCTCGAGCCGGGCGGACAGCTTGAGCTCTCCGGCGCGCCGCTTGAGACGCTGCATCAGACCGAAGCCGAGCTTGATCGCCATCTGCAGGATGTTCGCGCGGCGGCTGGGCCGCTCGGCCTTGGCTTCGCCCCGCTCGGCTTCCATCCGACGGCGACGCGCGCCGAGATCCCGTGGATGCCCAAGGCGCGTTACGGAATCATGCGACACTACATGCAGCGCGTCGGCCGGCTTGGGCTCGACATGATGCAGCGAACTTGCACCGTGCAGGTGAACCTCGATTATGCCTCGGAGGCCGACATGGTGCGTCGGCTGCGGGTGTCGCTGTTGTTGCAGCCGGTCGCGACGGCGCTGTTCGCCAACTCGCCGTTCACCGAGGGCCGGCCGAACGGGCTGCTTTCGGCGCGGGCGAACGTCTGGACTGACACCGATCCGGATCGCACCGGCATCCCCGAAGCCATGCTCGACGAGGGCTTTGGCTTCGAGCGCTATGTCGAGTGGCTGCTCGACGTTCCAATGTACTTCATCTATCGGGACGGCCAGTACACCGACCTGGCGGGGGCCTCGTTCCGCGACTATCTGGCGGGAAAGCTCGAAGGCGCCGGCGGCCGCCACCCGACGCTTGGCGATTTCGCCGACCACATGACGACCGCCTTCACCGAGGTGCGGCTGAAACGTTTCCTCGAGATGCGAGGAGCGGACGCCGGCCGGCCGGACATGATGCTGGCTCAGTCGGCGCTTTGGGTCGGCTTGCTCTATGACGATGCGGCCCTGGCTGCCGCGCACGCGCTGGTGTGTAGCCGGCCGTGGCGCGAGTTCGCCGCGTTGCGAGGAAGCGTGCCTCGCCTCGGGCTCGAAACGCCTTGGCAGGGAGGCACGATCAGGCAGCTTGCTCGCGAGGTCGTCGGGATCGCGACGGAAGGGTTGAAAGCACGGGCTCGGATCGGACCGGACGGACGCGACGAGCGCCGTTTCGTCGAGCCGCTTGCCGCGATCGTGGCCGGGGCGCCCACCCAGGCAGAACACTGGCTGCAGCGGTTCCACGGCGCCTGGCAGGGCGACGTCAGCCAAGTTTTCGACGAGGCGGCAATCTAGAACGTGTTGATCGTGAACGCTCAGCGCGTTCGAGCCGGCGACCTGCTATCCTGCCGGCCACAGCCAGGCGGCGCCACGCACCCCTGAACTGTCGCCGTGGCGATTTCGCACGACCGGGGTCGTCATCGTGTCTGCGACGACGTGGCGCGCCATCAGCCGCGGCAGCTCTTTATAAAGGTGGTCCATGTTGGACAGGCCGCCGCCGAGGACGATGATATCAGGATCAAGCAGGTTGACGACTTGGGCGAGACCACGCGCGAGCCGGTCGGCATGACGCGCCAGCGCGGCTTGCGCAAGCGGGTCGCCGGCGGCGGCGCGACCGGGCAGGCCGCGCGCATCCTGGTGCCCTGGCCCATCGCAATCCGCCGCGAGCGACGGGCCGGAGACGAAGCGCTCGAGGCAGCCCTCATTGCCGCAGAAGCACGCCGGCATCGGGAACTCGTCGAGCCGCGGCCAGGGTAGCGGATTGTGCCCCCACTCGCCGCCGATGCGATGCAACCCATCAAGCACGCGGCCATCCACGATGATGCCGCCGCCGCAACCGGTGCCGAGGATGACACCGAAGACGACGCGCCGACCGCTTGCCGCGCCATCCGCCGCCTCGGATAGCGCAAAGCAGTTGGCATCATTCTCGACCCGAACCGTGCGGGCGAGAGCGGCGGAGAGATCGGCGTGGAAGGCGGTGCCGTTCAGCCATTGGGTGTTGGCGTTCTTGATCCGCCGGGTCGCCGGATCGATCGCACCGGGGATGCCGGCGCCAACCGAGAGGCTGCAGCCCAGCTCGCCTTCGGCATCAAGCACGAGGTCGCGCACCAGTCGCAGGGCGGTATCATAGGTGCCCGGGTTCGGCGCCCGGCGGCGCAGCACGACGCCGGAGCGATCCAATACGGCGATCTCGATCTTGGTGCCGCCGAAATCGATCCCTGCGCGCAGTATCATACCGCCTTATGCAAGCCGGCGGGCGACGGCTCAAGCCGCATCGCGAGCAGGGAGGCGGCGATTGCCAAGCCGTTGCAGGCGCCTCATCATCTTCGGATGAGCGAAACACTGCTGGATGTGAAGGGGCTGAGCTGTCCGCTGCCTGTGCTGCGGGCGAACCGCCTCCTGCGCGGCATGCGAGCCGGCGAGAAGCTGCGCGTACTGGCGACTGACCGCGCGGCCGCTGCGGATTTTCGCGCCTATTGCCGGGAGACCGGGCACGCGCTGCTATCGGCGAGCGAGGAGGGCGGCGTGCTCAGCTTCACCATACGCGCCCGAGCTGACACCGCTGCCTGATGGCAAGCGTCGCCTTGGTGACACACGAGGCCTGCCTCGCTCATGACCCCGGGCCGGGGCACCCGGAGTCGCCGGCACGGCTTGCCGCCGTTATGGCGGCGCTCGCGACACCCGACTTCGTGGCGCTGCGACGCGTCGAGGCGCCACGAGCGACCGATGAGGCGATATTGCTGGTGCACTCCGCCGCCTTCCTGGACGGCTTGCGACAGCTGGCCGCAAGGGGCGGCCGGGTTGATATAGATGCCGATACTATATTCATGCAGCACAGCCTCGAGGCGGCGCTCCGTGCGGCGGGAGGCGCTCTCAGAGCGGTCGACATCGTCGTTGAAGGCGCGGTTGAGCGCGCCTTCGTCGCCGCGAGACCGCCCGGTCATCATGCGGAGCCGGACCGTGCCATGGGATTTTGCCTCTTGAGCAATGCCGCCATCGCCGCACGGCACGCTCAGACCCGCCGGGGATTAAGGCGGGTCGCCGTCATCGACTTCGACGTGCATCACGGCAATGGCACGCAAACCGCATTCGCCAGCTCGCCGGATCTACTCTATGTCTCCAGCCACCAGATGCATTGTTATCCTGGCACGGGGGCGGCAACGGAGACCGGGCTCGGCAACCTGGTCAACCTGCCTTTGCCGCCCGGTGCCGGCAGCGCACTCTTTCGTGAGGCTTGGCAGACTCGTGGCCTGCCGGCGATCACCGCCTTCGCGCCCGAACTGCTCATCATCTCGGCCGGGTTTGACGCGCATCACGACGACCCGCTGGCGCAGATCAGCCTGCGGACGGAGGACTTTAGCTGGTTGACGGGCGAGCTCGTCACCATCGCCCGCACCTGCTGTGCGGGGCGGATCGTCTCCCTGCTGGAGGGCGGCTACGACCTGAGCGCGTTGTCGGCATCGGTCGCTGCCCATGTGGCCACCTTGATGCAGGGGTAGACAGGCGCTAGGCCGCCCGGCCCGTCACGTGTTCCGTGCCGCCCTCTTATTGCGATATTGGCGCTACAGTGTGGCTCAAATGTGAGTTGCACGCTTCCCGAACGCGTCCTGGCGCGTTACCACTGAAAGCTGGGTGCGAGGTTGCTGGATGTCGGAGCCTATCTCGAGCCTGTCGTTCGAGGATGCCCTTGCCGAGCTAGAGCAGCTTGTGAAAAGTCTTGAAGGGGGGCAGCAGCGACTTGAGGACGCAATCTCCTTCTACGAACGCGGCGTTCAGCTACGCCGGCATTGTGAAGCCAAGCTCGCTGAGGCGGAGGAGCGCGTCGAGGCGATTGTC
This sequence comes from uncultured Acetobacteraceae bacterium, assembly GCA_964246775.1. Lineage (GTDB taxonomy): Bacteria > Pseudomonadota > Alphaproteobacteria > Acetobacterales > Acetobacteraceae > CAXMMR01. The sequence continues at coordinate 20,379 of CAXTSD010000001.1, forward strand.
GCGAGCGTCGACGGCGCCGCCATACTGAGTGCCGGAACGATGAGCGCTGGAGAGCTGCCTTGAGCGAGACCGACGTGCTGACGGCCAAGGTATTTACATCCGTGGCCGCTTCGCTGAGTGCCGCGCTTGTCGAACGCGCAACGCGGGTTGAGGCCGCGATCGACGCGTTGCTGCCGCGGACCTCGCGGGCAGAGGGTCGGCTTGTCGATGCGATGCGCTACGCCAGCCTCGGCGGCGGCAAGCGCCTGCGCGGCTTCCTGGTGATGGAGATTGCCTCAGTGCTCGGCGTCGCTGAGGCGACGAGCGCCAAGGTGGCCGCATCGGTGGAGATGCTGCACGCCTATTCACTGATACACGATGATCTGCCGGCGATGGACAACGACGACATGCGTCGTGGCCAGGCTTCCACCCATCGCGCGTTCGGCGAGGCGACGGCGATCCTGGCCGGCGACGCCTTGCAGACCCAGGCGTTTGAAGTTGTCGCCTCGCTTGGTGCGGACGTGCCGTCGCACATACGCTGCGATCTAGTACTCGCCTTGGCTCACGCGTCGGGCATGGATGGTATGGTCGGCGGCCAGATGATTGACATGCAGGCGGAGGGCAGCCTGCCGAGCCTTGCCGAGGTGATGCGACTTCAGGCGCTGAAGACCGGTCGGCTGATCCAGTACAGCGCCGAAGCGGGGGCTATCCTGGCCGGTGCCGAGCCCGCAATCCGCAGAACCATGGCCGAATATGGCCGGGCGTTGGGAGCGGCCTTCCAGATTGCCGATGACGTGCTGGATGCGACCGGCGACGCCGAAGTGCTGGGCAAGAGCACCGGCAAGGATGCGGCTGTCGGCAAGGCGACCGTGGTCGCGCTTCTCGGGGTTGAGCGAGCGAAGGCCGAAGCTCGTGCGTTGGCGGGACATGCGGCCGGTCAACTGGCCGGCTTTGGCGCAGAGGCGGACCTGTTGCGCGCCCTCACCACGTACGTTGTAGAGCGTAGGAGCTGACGAGATGAATCACTCCCCTCCCTCGTCGAGCCTTACGCCGAAGGTTTCGCTTGCGGGCCGGCCGTCTACGCCGTTGCTCGATCGGGTCAGCGTGCCGTCCGACATGCGCAACCTGTCGACCGAGCAACTTATCCAGCTCGCCGACGAGTTGCGCGCGGAGACTGTTGATGTCGTGTCGACGACCGGCGGGCATCTCGGCGCCAGCCTTGGCGTCGTCGAGCTCACCGTCGCCATTCATGCGGTGTTCGATACACCGTCCGACCGGCTGATCTGGGATGTCGGGCACCAGGCCTACCCTCACAAAATCATCACCGGTCGGCGAGATCGCATTCGGACGCTTCGCCAGCCTAACGGGTTGTCCGGCTTCACGCGACGTTCGGAGAGCCAGTACGACCCGTTTGGCGCCGCCCATTCCTCCACGTCCATCTCGGCCGGCCTCGGCATGGCCGTCGCTCACGAGTTGCAGGAGCAGCCAGACCGCCACGTGATCGCGGTCATCGGCGACGGTGCGATGAGCGCCGGCATGGCCTACGAGGCGATGAACAATGCCGGAGCGCGGCATTCGCGCCTGATCGTTGTGCTGAACGACAACGAGATGTCGATCGCGCCGCCGGTCGGCGCGATGAGCTCCTACCTGTCGCGCCTCATGTCGAGCCGCAGCTTTCTCAGCCTGCGTGAGCTCGCGGGTAAGATGGCGAAGCGCTTTCCGCGCGGCATCGAGCGGACGGCGCGCCGGGCGGAGGAGCTGGCGCGCGGCATGCTGACCGGCGGCACGCTGTTTGAGGAGCTCGGATTCTACTACGTCGGTCCAATCGATGGACACAACCTGGAGCATCTGCTGCCGATACTGCGCAACTTGCGGGACGCGGAGGAGGCTGGGCCGATACTGCTCCACGTCATCACGCAGAAAGGCAAGGGCTACGCGCCAGCCGAGGCGTCGACCGACAAATATCACGGGGTTTCGAAGTTCAACGTCATCACCGGCGAGCAGGTGAAAGCCCCAGCCGGGCCGCCAAGCTACACCCGGGTGTTCGCGGATGCGCTGGTCTCGGAAGCGGAACGCAACGAGAAGATCGTCGCCATCACGGCGGCGATGCCGGCGGGAACCGGGCTCGACCGTTTTGCCAAACGGTTTCCGAACCGTTGTTTTGACGTCGGCATTGCCGAGCAGCATGCTGTGACCTTCGCCGCCGGCATGGCAACCGAGGGTATGGCGCCGTTCTGCGCCATCTACTCGACGTTCCTGCAACGTGCCTACGACCAGGTTGTGCACGACGTCGCTCTTCAGAACTTGCCGGTGCGCTTCGCCATCGACCGTGCCGGTCTGGTCGGCGCGGATGGTGCAACCCACGCCGGCAGCTTTGATCTTTCCTACCTGGGCTGCCTGCCTGGCGTGGTGATCATGGCGCCCGCGGACGAAGCCGAGTTGGTGCACATGGTCGCCACGGCGGCTTCCATCAACGACCGTCCGAGCGCGGTTCGGTATCCACGCGGCGAAGGCACCGGCATCGTTCTGCCCGCAATCGGCAACGTGCTCGAGTTGGGCCGCGGACGGGTGCTGAAGGAGGGCTCTGCTGTCGCCGTTGTGAGTCTGGGGACTCGTCTCGCCGACAGCCTCAAGGCTGCCGAACTGCTGGCGGCCCACGGCCTACCCACGACTGTAGTCGATGCTCGCTTCGCCAAGCCCTTCGACGCGGCGTTGATCGAGCAACTCGCGCGTCATCACGAGGTCGTCATCACGGTCGAGGAGGCTTCGATTGGGGGCTTTGGCGCACAGGTCATGCACCACCTGGCCTGGAAGGGCCTGCTCGAGACGGGTATGAAGTTCCGGCCGATGGCGCTGCCCGATCGGTTCATCGATCATAACGGGCCGGTGGCGCAGATCGCCGAGGCGCAACTTTCGGCTCATGATATCGTGCAGACGGCGCTTGGAGCGCTCGGACAAGGCAGGACGCGTGCTACGATAGGGCTATGATGAGGGTATCACGTCTGCTGACCGGTTTGGCTCTTCTCGCCTCGACAGGCGGACATGCCTGGGCGCAGGCAGCAAGCCCTTCGGCCCCGGTCGCAACCCTCGATCAAGGCTTGAACGGTCTTCTCGCGGGCGGCACCGCAAAGCCGTTTGTTCAGCGCTTTGCGCAGATTGCGCCCGCCGTGGATCAGGCGTTCGATCTCACGGCGATACTGCAGAGCGTGGTGGGGCCGCGCTGGGCGTCGTTACCAGCCGATCAGCAGCAAAAGCTCCTCGCGGCGTTCCGTCGCTACACGATCGCTAATTACGTCGCCAACTTCTCCGATGGCGAGGGAACCGTGATCAAGATGCTGCCCGGCACGCAGGCGGCGGGCGGCGGGCAGATGGTGTCGACCCAGATCGCGCCGAAAACCGGCGACCCGACCAAGATCAACTACTTAGTCAAACAGGGCGCGAAGGGTTGGCAGGTCACTGACATCTATCTGGACGGAACGATCAGTCAAGTGGCGGTGCAACGCTCGGATTTCCGTAGCCTTCTCGCCTCCGGCGAGGGTGCTCAGCCTTTGATCCAGCAGTTGGATAAGAAAGTTTCAGATCTGTCGGGTGGGGCCGTGAAGCCCTGATCATGGAGTCCGCGTTGATGAATGGTGCGGCGCTGATATCAGCGGCCATCGCCTGTGCGGGGCTCGTACAGGTGGCGGCAGGCTGGCTGCAGTTCCGCAGGTTTCTGGTTCCTCGCAAGGCTGCGGCGGCTTGCACCCCGGCAGTTACCGTCCTCAAGCCGTTGCACGGTGACGAGCCGATGCTGGAGGAGGCGCTCGCCTCGTTCTGCACGCAAGACTATGCGGCGCTGCAGATCATCTTCGGATTGCAGGATTCGGCCGATCCGGCCTTGACCGTGGTGCGCCGGTTGCAGAAGCGGTTCCCGGCGCTTGACATGGCTGTGGTGGTCTGCAGCACCGCGCACGGCGTGAATCGCAAGATATCCAACCTGATCAACATGTTGCCTATGGCCCGCCACGACGTGCTGTTGATCGCCGACAGCGACATGCACGTGCCGGTCGATCATGTGCGTACAGTCGTGGAGACGCTGCAGCAGCCCGGCATCGGCCTCGTAACCTCGTTATACTCAGGCAGGCCGGCGTTCGCCCGCGTAGCCGGCCGCCTCGGCGCGTCGCACATCAACCACTCATTCACTCCGGGCGCGCTTGTCGGACGGCTGCTTGGACGACACGACTGCCTTGGCGCGACCATGGCGCTCAGGCGTGAGACATTGGACGCTGTTGGCGGTCTTGGTGCGCTGGTCGGTCATCTGGCGGATGATGCAGTGCTCGGCCGGCTCATCGGCAAGCTGGGGCTGGAGGTGTCGCTCGCCCCGACCATGCCGGCAACGACCGTGCCCGAGACAACCGTCGCAGAGCTGTTCGCGCACGAGTTGCGTTGGGCACGGACGGTGCGCTGCGTGGCGCCCATCGGGTTTGCGCTCGCGGCAATACAATATCCTTTCGTCTGGGCCGGCTTTGCCGTCGTCGGGTCCGGCGCCGCTGCGTGGTCGCTCGCGTTGTTGGCGATGGTTTGGGCGGTGCGCTACGCGGCGAGCGCCGACATCGACCGAATGCTTGGCCTGCCGCGCGTGACGCCGGCGTGGCTGCCGCCGTTTCGCGACCTGTTGTCCGCGGCCGTTATGGTTGCCAGCTACACAGGGACCAGCGTCGCCTGGCGAGGTCACGTGCTGACCTCTAGGATGCGCCCTATATTGCACCCGGCCGCCACCAAGTTCGCGCCCGGTAAGGGATAGATCATCGCATGATGAAGACGTTGTTTCTGCAACCGCCCTCGTTTGACGGCTTCGATGGTGGTGCGGGGTCACGCTATCAGGCCAAGCGCGAGATCCGGTCGTTCTGGTATCCCACTTGGCTTGCTCAGCCGGCTGCGCTGGTGCCTGGCAGCAAGCTGATCGATGCGCCGCCGGCCGGAACCGATTTGCCTACCGTTCTGCGGCAGGTGTCGGATTACGAATTGGTCGTGGTCCACACATCCACGCCATCCTTCGCCTCCGACGTAAAGGTGGCGCAGGCGATCCGGGATGCTCATCCCGCCATCAAGATCGGCTTTGTCGGCGCCAAGGTCGCGGTGCAACCGGAGGAGAGTCTGCGCAAGGGTCCGCCGATCGATTTCGTCGCGCGCAACGAATTCGATTTCACGATCAAGGAAGTCGCAGAAGGTCGACGTTTCGCCGATGTCGACGGCATCTCATATCGTGACCGCAACGGCGCCATCGTCCACAACACCGACCGCGCCGTCCTTGAGGACATGGACCAGCTACCCTTCGTGACGGAGGTCTATAAGCGAGACTTGCGCATCGAGGACTACTTTATCGGCTACCTGATGCATCCATACCTGTCGTTGTATACGGGGCGGGGCTGCAAATCGCGCTGCACGTTCTGCTTATGGCCGCAGACAGTGGGGGGGCACCGCTATCGGACGCGTACTCCGGGTCACGTCGCCGAAGAGATCAAGCTTGGGATGAAATACTTTCCCCAGGTACGCGAGTTCTTTTTCGACGATGATACTTTTACCGACGATTTGCCGCGTGCGCAGCTCATCGCGAAAGAGCTTGGCAAGCTCGGAGTCACCTGGTCGTGCAACGCGAAGGCGAACGTGCCACGTGAGACATTGAAAGTGTTGCGCGATAATGGCTTGCGACTGCTGCTCGTCGGCTATGAAAGCGGCAACCAGCAAATCTTGCATAACATCAAGAAGGGAATGCGGATCGAAGTCGCAAGGCAGTTCACCAAGGACTGTCATGACCTCGGTATCAAGGTCCACGGCACGTTCATTCTCGGCCTGCCTGGTGAGACACAGGACACGATCAAGGAAACCATCCGTTTCGCAACCGAAGTTAATCCACACACGATTCAGGTGTCTCTGGCAGCCCCATATCCCGGCACCTTCCTGCACAAGCAGGCGCTGGAAAACGGCTGGCTTGATGAGGATCACGCCGAGCTGATTGACGAAAGCGGCGTGCAAATGGCGCCTCTGCACTACCCGCATCTATCGCACACCGAGATCTTTGACAATGTCGAGACGTTCTACAGGAAGTTCTATTTTCGGGCGCCAAAGATTGCCGCAATAGTCGGCGAAATGGTACGCAGCCCGCAGATGATGAGGCGCCGGTTGCGGGAAGGGGTCGAGTTTTTCCAGTTTCTTCGCGAGCGACACATCGCCTGAGGTTTTCTTGCAGCGTCGGCCTGTAGCGCGGCCGAACTCTGCCGCGCGAAGATTAATCATCACCGCCGATGATTTCGGCTTGACGCAAGGAGTGAACGAGGCTGTCGAAGCAGGCCATCGTGATGGCGTGCTAGGCACTGCCAGTCTGATGGTGGCTGGCGGGGCTGCAGCGGACGCTGTCAGGCGGGCACGGCGCCTGCCAGGCTTGCGTGTCGGACTGCACGTAGTACTTGTCGACGGGCCTTCCATCTTGCCGCAGGAGAGTATCCCCGCTCTGGTTGACGCGGCAGCTCAGTTCTCGTCGAACCAGGTGCGGCTCGGAATAAAATACTTCGTGGCACCGCGTGCTCGTCGACAGCTTGAGGCCGAGATACGCGCGCAATTTCATGCATTCCGGCGAACTGGTCTCGGGCTCGATCACGTCAACGCGCACAAGCACATGCATCTACATCCCACAATCGCACGCCTAATCATTCGTGTCGGCCGTGAGTTTGGTGTGCGGGCGATGCGCATACCGAGTGAGCCGCCGGCCTTGCTTGCCTGCCTGGGTGCTCGCGTCACCCTCAGCGACCGTCTGCTCTATCGCTGGAGCGCGATTTGCCGTCGCCAGGCGCTTGCAGCGGGTCTCGTGGTGAACGATCAGGTGCTCGGCATCGCTTGGACGGGACACATGACGGCGGATCGGATCGGCCGGGCGCTGCCACGATTACCATTCGGATTGACCGAGCTGTATTTGCATCCCGCGAGCCATCGCGATGCGCTGCTGACCCGCTTGATGCCGGACTACGAGCATGAGGCCGAGGCGGCCTGCCTCGCCGATCCGGCTATTCGGGACGCAATAAGAAGGTTCGACATCAGGCTTACGACCTGGACGGCGGCATCCGACGGATTTTGACGCTCGCAAGCAAGGCCGGACAGAACACCAATGTTGCAAACAGGATTGCAGCGAGACTGATAAGCAGCAGATCGCCCATGCTCGCGGTGCCGGGATGGTGCGACAGCGCCAGCGAGCCAAAGGCGGTTCCCGTGGTCAAAGCCGAAAACACGATCGCCCGGCTTGTAGGCGAGCGCAGCAGCGGCATCTCCCCGCGACGCCAATTCATCACGTAGTAGATGTTGAACGACAGGCCGACGCCAAGCAGCAGCGGCAGAGCGATGATGTTGGCGAAATTGAGTTGAATGCGCAGCAGCACCGCCGCAAGCGCGGTGAGCAGCGCGGCCAGCACGAGCGGCGCCATCGCCAGGCCGGCATCAAGGGGACGGCGCAAAACCAACATCAGGATGACGGCGATGCCGATGAGGGCAGCGATCGCTGCCCTCTTGAAGGCGGAAATAATCGTCTGACTGGTTGAGACATAGGAGACGGCGGTGCCCCCGGCGTCAGGCGTCACCGACCGGACACTGCTTACGAAGCTATCGAGGCTGGCGCCGATGCTGCGCGTATTCTTTGGCATGACCTGCAGGCGCGCAATGCCGGCGGCAGACAGCCAGTCTCGCCTGAGAGCCTCGGGCAGGTTCTGAAGAGTGACGGGCTGCGCCGTCAGACTGGTCCGCAACGCAGAGAGCTGCACCAGCAAAAAGCGCGTCAGCGCCGTGTTCATCGAAAGCAGAGTGCTATCTGACACCGATTGTAGCCCCTGAAGATCTCCGGCGATCTGAGCGAGCGGGCTGGCGCGCGGCAGCATGGCGAGGACATGGCTGATCTGTGCAAAGCAACTTTGCACGGCGAGCCGCAGATCGGTCGCGGTAACGGCCGAGTTCATCGCCGGCGCTGCGAGCGTCGGACCAAGGATGTTGGCCGCGTCAGTCACAAGCGCGAGTTTCGCCTGCTGATCAGCCGGCACGAAAGTCGAGAGATCGAGCATTTGCCCGACGTCCGGAAGGCCGCGCAACTGAGAGGCCGTTGCATCGGCCTCGGCAACGGAGTGACGCAGCAACTCGACGCTGAATGGGCTGGTAACCGGGTTGTCCATCAACGAGGCCAAGGTGCGCATGGACTCCGTGTTCGGGTCCTTGGTATCGAGCGCGTTACTATCAAACCGGAGATGCAGCAGAGCGGTCGCGCCGCTGGCGGCGAGCAGCAGGCAGCATCCGATTATGACAAGACGTAGTCGGTGCATGACGCGATCAAGCGGTGCGGCCCAGGAAAAACCGCGCTCTGTCTTGCCGCTGGAGGGGTGGAGCAGGGTCAATGCGGCGGGCAGGACGGTAATGGTGCAAAGCAGGGCGACGATCATGCCTGCGCCGGCGATCAGGCCGAGCTCGGCAACGCCCGTAAAGCTCGTTGGCACAAACGCGAGAAAGCCGGCCGCCGTCGCCGCCGCGGCGACCAGTATCTGCAATCCAACTCGTCCGGCCGTGGCGGCAAGAGCGGCCTCGCTATCGGGTGCGCTGTCCCGCAAGGCGCGAAACCGGACAGCGAATTGAATGGAGAAGTCGACCGCGATGCCGACAAACAACACAGCGAAGGCGACGGAGATCAAGTTCAGCGTGCCGACGGCAAGCGATGCGAACGCCGTCGTGACTAGGAGCCCGGTAAGCAGCGTCAGCACGATCGGCACCACGAAACGCCAGCTCCGCACCGCCAGGAACAGCCAGAACGTGACCAGAAACAGGCTTCCCGCGAGCCCGGCGGCGGCGCCGCGAGCCGCTGTCTGAAATTCGTCATCGGCCAGTGGCACGGCCCCTGTGATCCGCACATGCGCGTCGCCGGAACGGACGAACTCAAGCTTGGCGGCGGCGGCGCGAATGGCGGCGGTGGCGCGTCCACCAGGTTGCAGAGCCTTGAAATCCAACTTCGGCTGGAACAGCACAAAGCGATAGGGACCGGCAAGATTGGCGACCGGGCCGGCGAGCAGGCGCTGCCAGGAGAGCGCCTCCGGGTGACCTGCCGCGGCTGCAGCGAGTGCAACATGAAAGCCGCGCAGCGCCTGATCGTAAGGACCAAGATCCGCCTGACGCTGCACGCCCACGGCAACGAGCGACAACGCTGCGAGCAGGCCCCGAGCCGACGGATCGGCGACAAGCTGGCCAAGGAAAGGCTGGGCGTCGATCGTGTGGTCGAGCAGCGTCGACAGCACCGCTCGGTCAAGAAACAGCAGGCCCTCCTGGTGATAAAACGGCAGTGCGTCGGGGCGTCGAACCGTCGTGAAATCGGCAGTGCCCTGCAAGGCAGCAGCGAGCGCTTCCGCTGTCGCGTCCGCCTCCTCGGGAATGCGAGCGTCGACGACGGCGACGATGAGGTTTCGAAACTGCGGAAACTGCGCCCAGGAGGCCGCTTCCTGCTTCCGCCAGGGCAGGTCTTGCGCAAACAAGGCACCGATATCCGTGGTGACGCCAAGGCGCGTCGCCGCTGACCAGATGGACAGGCAGGCAACAAGCAACGCCAGAGTAAGGACGAGGCGGAACCGCCGCGCGCTCCAGGTGACAAGCGACACGAGCAGTTTCTGAGCAGACATGCAGCAGGGCATCGCGGATTTTGCTCCCGCTCGCAAGACGGGAGATCAGGTTATCGGCGGAGCGAGACTGGCGGGACGAGCCGCTTGATCTACGTCGTGGTTCCGGGGCCGCTCTACTGCATGAGTTTCGCGCGCCGGTGCAGCAGATAGACGATGCCCAGAATGCCCGCGATCGTCATCATGCCTGCCAGCCGCAGAACTTTTATGATGTCGAGGCTGTAGCGGCCAACGCTGGGATCATAGTGAAAGCAGAGCAGCAAGACGGGGTTGTCGGACTGCTCGACGCGCCCAAGCGAGGCGCGTTTGATTGCCGTCTCGACATCCGCCGGTCGAAATCCGACGCCGAGCAGGTAATCCGCGACGTGTCCGGTGGGGGTCAGGACGACCAGGCCGGCGGGGTGCAGGAACTGCTTCAACTCGGCACTGTAGCGGCTGTGAAATCCTGTCGATGCCTCGACCGCCGCTACATCCGCCGGTTCGCCGGTCAGAAAGCGCCAGCCGATCTCGGCCCCGCCGGTCGGGTAGTCCCGAAGGTCAGCAGCCTTTGCCGAAGCCGCCATCGCGGGCGTCTCGGTCGGATCGATGCTCAGAAAGACGAGAGTGTAGTCCTTGCCCGCTACCAGGGATGCGCGGCTGATGGCGCTCAGCGCGTCATCTCGAATGACCCCGCAGAGGCTTGGGCAGGCGTAGTAACCCAGAATGAGCAGCGTCGGCCGTTTGCCGATCGCCTCGCCGAGCGTCACTGCTCGTCCGCTGTCGTCGTGGAAGCTGCGCTGCAAAGGCAGTGCCGCGCCAGGTTGCTGCTGATAGCCGAGACCGCTCAAGTCCGGTGGCGCCGCTCGGACAGGGAGCGACCACAGGAAAAAGGCGACAATCAGAGGTTGTATGTCTCTAAATCGTCGGGTCCAGGCGACACGATAACGCTGCATGCGACGCCTGATCGACCAAACCGGTCATCTAATCAACGCCAGACACAGTGTCCCCCAGATCACGAACGTGTCGGCTCAGCGCGCTTCGGGCCGCGCTGGCGTCTCGCGCTAGACCGAGCAGAGCAAACAGCTCGGCCGGCCGACGTGCGACGGTCGCGATCAATGCCGCGAGCTGGATGCGGCCGGCTGGATCGAGAGCGACGAGAGCGGCTCGAGGCAGGGCGCGAGAGGCCGGATCGCAGATGGCGCGCAGCACGGCAAACGGCAGCCCCGCTGCGAGTGCCGCCTCCGAGACGGCGCCGCTCTCCAAGTCGATGGCGACGGCGGCGGTTTGTGCGTGCAGCCTCGCCTTGTCTGCGGTCGTGCTGACAACGCCGCTGCCGGCGAACACCGGGCCACCGCGGGGGCCGCCTAGCCTGGCAACCAGCGCGGCAGTGCAGGCGATCCTGACCCCGTTCCGGACGACCGCAGCGGGGATGACGAGCGTTCCCGGGGCAAGGCCCGGGGCGAGGCCTCCGGCGACGCCGAAGCTGAGCAGGGCGGTGGCGCCTTTCGCCACCAAGTCGGCCGCGCCGCGCCGCGCGCCCTCCGCCGTGCCGTTGCCGACGGCAACCATTCCGCCAAGCCGGCGAGCAATCCGAGCCTCTTGCACGAGGCCGACAAGTATCCCCAGCACCAGGGGCGGCGCTTAGAATCCGTAGGCCACGTGCCGCGTATTGCCGTCGATCAGGTTCCGGTAGCGCGCCAAGGCGAGCAGCGGAAAGAACAGGCGGTAACCGTGATAACGCAGATAGAACACCCGCGGGAAGCCGACCGCCGTATAGGGAAGCTCATCCCAATCGCCATCGAGGCGCTGGGTCCGTTGTAGATAAGCCACACCCCGCCGTACGGCCGGATGGTCCACACAGCCCGCCGCCATCAACCCGATCAACGCCCACGCGGTTTGGGAGGGCGTGCTCTGCGTGAACATGCCATGCGGGGCGCCGCGATACGTGTCCCCGTCCTCACCCCAGCCACCGTCGTCCCGCTGGGTCGCCAGCAGGAATTCGGTGCCGCGTCGGACGCTTTCATCTTCGGTCGTCAAGCCGACGGCATTGAGCGCGCAGAGCACGGACCATGTGCCATAGATGTAGTTCGTGCCCCAGCGCCCGAACCAGCTGCCATCCGCCTCCTGCTCGGCACGCAGGTAGGCGAGGCCGTGCTCAATGGCAGGCGTGTTCAGCGGCAGCCCGATTTGCGCGAGAAAGGCGACGCAGCGTGCGGTGACGTCGGACGTCGGTGGATCGAGCAGGGCGCCGTGGTCCGCGAACGGAATTGCGTTCAGATACATGTGCGTGTTCTCGGGCTCGAACGCGCCCCAGCCGCCGTCCCGGCTCTGCATGCCGATGATCCAGTCGCGCGCAATCGCGATCGACTCGGCATAGGCCTGGTCGCCCGCTCGGTGCAGCAGCATGCCAACAACGGCCGTATCGTCCACATCCGGAAAGTAGTCGTTGGCATATTGGAAGGCCCAGCCGCCCGGAGAGAGTTGGGGGCGCCGGACAGCCCAATCTCCTCTCACCTTCGTGATCTGACGTCGGAGCAGCCACCAGCAGGCGCCATCCATCATCTTCTCGGTCGACGCGGTGACGTCAGCCGCGGTTCTCGGGCCGGCGCCGACTTCAGCGATGGCGTGGCCGGAAAGCCCGGTATCCCAAACCGGAGATAGGCAGGGTTGGCAGTACGCTTCATCGTCGCGAACCACCAGGAGCTTGCGGACCGCACGCCAGGCGATGGCCGCATCCGGATGGGTCGGCGCATAGTCAAGCAGGTCGAACATCATCACCGTGTTCGCCATGGCCGGATAGATGCCGCCGAGCCCGTCCTCTCCGTTCAGGCGCTCGCGCACGAAGGCGACCGCCGCGTCGGTCGCGCGACGGCGGCTGCCGCGAGGGAAAAAGCCCTCGGAGAACCGCAGCGCCCGATCGAGCATCTTGAAGGCCGTGGCGATCGGGTTGCGCGCTACGCTGCCCATCCATTGGCGCACCAGCTCCGGCGGCGTCACGAACAGCTCGCGCACATGCACATGGTTCGGATTACGAGCGACCGGCCGGTGCGCCGCCAGCACAAGCAAAGGCACCATCACGGTACGCGACCAGTAGGAGACCTTCGACAAATGAAAGAAGAACCACTTCGGCAGCAGCATGATCTCGACTGGCATGACCGGAACGGCGCGCCAGGGCACCTCGCCGAACAAGGCGAGCTGCATCCTGGTGAAGACGTTGCTGCGCGCCGCCCCGCCGGCAGCCAGGATCGCGGCGCAGGCCCGCATCATGTGAGGCGCCGCCGGATCATCGCCGATGCATTTCAGCGCGAAATAGGCCTTCACGCTGGCTGAAAGGTCGAAGGCGCCTTCGTGGAATAACGGCCAGCCACCGTGAGCACCCTGGGTACGACGCAGGTAGTTGCCGATCTTGCGCTGCAGCGACGGGTCGATCCTGTCGAGATAGTGCTCAAGCAGCACGTACTCCGCCGGGATCGTCGCGTCCGCCTCAAGCTCGAAGGCCCAATGGCCGTCGGGAGCCTGGCGAGCCCGAAGCGCATCGGTCGCTCGGGCAATAGTCTCATCGAGAAGGCTTGAGGCCTCCAGAACGCACTCGCTCGGCATCGCTCAGCAAACATCCTCAGGCGGCAGAGGCGACCATTTCCCCTGCAGTACGACCTGACCTGATTGCACCTTCAATCGTTGCCGGCAAGCCTGTGGCCGTCCAGTCACCTGCGAGGAAAATGTTTTCTGTTGCAGTGCGGCAACTTGGTCGGTTTGCGTGTTGTTCGGGAGTGGCGGCGAAGGTGGCCCGCTTTTCACGCACCAGTCGGACCGGCGGCGCCGCGCCCGACAGGCCGGTCGCCAGGCAAATCTCGCTCCAGACCTGGCGAACAACAGCATCGCCCGATGTATCGATCAGGCGATTGGCGGCGCTGATGGTGACCGAGACGATACCCGGCTTGAAGAACAGCCACTCCGCGAGTCCGCCGATCAGACCGATAAAGCCGGCCGGGTTTCTCGGCGCCGCAACTTTATAATGCAGGTTCACGATTGCTTCATATCTGTTCGGCGTCGACAGGTCGGCGACCAGGGCGACGGCACGCTCCGCAGGAACGGCAAGGATCACCTGATCGCCGGCGCCGAGCGCCGTCGCATCGCGCCCCGCCTCGCGCAGGCTTGCGACGCGGCCGCCTTCCATCGCCAGTGCAGCTATTCGGCGCCCGGTGACCACCGTCTGCCCCGCCGCTCGCAAGGCCGCGACCGCAGGGTCAGCCAGCGACTCGGACCAGCCGTCGCGCGGCAATGCCGGCACGCAGGCGCTACCGCCACGTGCGAGCGTCTCCCGCATGATCGCCCCGAGCAGCGCCGCGCTGCCGTCGGCGGGCCGCGTATTGAGCGCCGCGATGGCGAGCGGCTCGACAAGCCGGCGATAGAGCACGCCCTGCGGCATAGCCTGCCGCACAGTGGCGCCTGGCCGCGCACGCATCAGCCGGGCAAGCGCAAGATAGTCGCCTGCCGAGGTTCCGGGCACGCGCCGCCCGGCCGACAATATCCACCAGGGCAGCCGTCCGGCATTCGGCCGCAACACCCAGGCTTGCCCGGTGGCGAGATCATGAAACGGGAACATCGCCGTCGGCGGGCTGCGCATGGTGTGGCGCGAACCAATGCGGTCCAGCATGGCGAAGGTCGCGCGGTTGCCGGAAAGCAGCAGGTGGTTGCCGTTATCGAGGCGACAATCGAGCCCGCGGTCGTAATATGACCGGCAACGGCCGCCGCAGGCCGGTCCGGCCTCGTAGACGATGACTTGGCGGCCGGCGTCGCTTGCAGTCAGTGCGGCCGAAAGTCCGGCGAGCCCACCGCCGATGACGTGGACGATGCCGTCGGATCGCCTAGACAATGGAGTGACGCAACGCAATCCAGAGCTTGCGGCCCTTGGAGACGGCGACCGGCTGCGCCGGGCAGCGCCAGCCACGCGCGTCCAGTTGTTCAAGCAGGGCGAGATAGCTCGCCGCCATGATCCTGGCTGGTCGCATTGCGCGGCGCTCGCAGCGGGCCATCGCGGCGAAAGCTCCGTCGAAATAGCAATGCGCCTGCGCAGACATGCGCCGGCAGACCGAGTCCAGTCCCGGTGCGACGAGTGCCGCCGCCGGCTGCGGCGGCACCCCGGCGAGCTCCAGCCACTCCGCGGGAAGGTAAAGACGGCCGCGTTCCATATCCTCGGCCAGGTCGCGCAGGATATTGGTGAACTGAAGCGCCCGCCCGAGATGCCAGGCAACCTCCTGCCCCGCCTCGGCTGGTTCACCAAACGCCCGCACGGACAGCCGACCGACTGCGGCCGCGACCTGGTCGCAATACCGATCAAGCGCCTCGAGGCTGGGCGCGACCACCGTCGTCTCCGCATCGGTCTGCATGCCATCGATGATTGCCAGGAAGTCCGGCCGCCGCAGATCGAACCGTGCGATCGACCAGGCGAGCGCCCGGGTCAGCGGGTCGTCGCCTGTCCCATCGAATGCATTGGCGATCCGCTCGCGCCACGCAGCGAGCCGGGCGTGCTTGTCGTCGATCACGGCCGGCTCGTCGGCAATGTCGTCGACGACGCGGCAGAACGCGTAGATCGCATACATCGCGTCGCGCCGGTCGCGCGGCAGGATGCGCATGCCGCGATAGAACGACGTGGCGGCGGCGCGCACGATAGCTTCGACCGCGTGGCGATCGGGCGCGGAGAGGGCCGGCGGCATCAGATGATCGCGGGCGGGCGCGACGCGTGGCGCAGCGCGCCGAGCAGGCCCATCCCGGCGTCCAATCTGCTGAGCTTGACCCGGGTCGCGAGCGGATCGCCGTGTCTCAGTCGGCGCTGCAACCGGCGGCCCATGGCGGAGATCACTCCGGTCTCGATCCTGAGGCGGCGATCCTGGACGAATCGCGGCAGGGTCGCGCCCGTCTCGTTCCACGCATCCACCAGATCGAGCAGACGGTCGAGCACGGTCCGCAAACCCGGCGTCAGTCGGGCGCCGCTCAGGTCCTCGACGGCGGCGCCGTTCGCCGCAAGCATGTCGCATGGCAGATAGCAGCGGCCGAGCAGGCGTAAGTCGGTTGCGCAGTCCTGCAAATGGTTCAGCACCTGCAGCGCGGCGCACAAGGCGTCGGAGGCGGCATAGCTGTCAACGTGCTCGCCGTGCAGATCGAGCACGTGCCGGCCGACGGGCATGGCCGAATAACGGCAGTAGGTGGCAAGCTCGCTCCAGTTCGCGTAGCGCCGCTTGGTCGCGTCCTGGCGGAACGCATGCAGCAGGTCGCAGGCATGCTCCACCGTGACGCCCGTCTGGTCGAGGCTCGCACGCAGGCCGAGCGCCGCGGCGGCGCCGTGCTCCTGCTCGCGTCGCAGCACCGCCTCCATGACGTCGAGCCGGCGCAGCTTCTCATCGGCTTCGAGTTCGGCGCTGTCGGCGATGTCGTCGGCAATGCGGGCGAAGCGATAGAAGACGTGCACGTGCCGGCGCAGGTCGGGGCGGATGAGCACCCCGACCGGGAAATTCTCATCGCCCCGGTCCTTGCCGGACCACAGGCCGACATCGGCCTCGGCTGCGGCGCTGACGCTCACGGCGCCGTCTGCTGATAGCTGCGCTGCTTCCACACGACGCCGCGGCCGCGATAGTGGTCGAGCGCGGAGCCGACCGTCGCCGCGGAGTAGAAAGCCCCAATGACCGGCAGCAGCAGGGCGCGCAGCGGTGACAGGCGAAAGCGGCGCAACGTCGGCACGAAGGATGCGGTGGCGGCGATCCAGGCGGCAAGACCCATTGAGCGCGCCGCGCCATGGCCGAGGATCGTCGTCAGGGCGGGCGCCAGCCAGACCACGATCATGCCGGCGATGGTGCCGACCAGCAGCAGCGGCGAATACCCAAGCTGCACATAGGCGGTGCGCGCGACCATGCGCCAGACATCGGCGGCGTGCGGATAGGGTCGTATGCTGGTTGCCAGCAGGCTGTGACCGAGCCAGATGCGGCCCTGCCGCTTGATCCTCGCCGCGAGCGCCACGTCGTCGATCAATGCGCCGCGTATGCTCGCAATGCCACCGATGCGGGCAAGCGCCGTGCTGCGTACCAGCATGGTGCCGCCGGCGGCCGCGGCAGTGCGATGGCCCGCCCGGTTCACCAGAGAGAACGGATAGAGCAGCTGGAAGAAAAACACGAAGGCAGGCACCAGCAGACGTTCCGCCGCGCTGTCGCAGCTCAGATGCACCATCTCGGAGACCAGGTCGAGCTGGTCATGCTCGGCCTTGGCGACCAGCGCCGAGAGGTGGCCTGGCGCATGCTCGATGTCGGCGTCGGTCAGCAAGCAATACGCGGCGTCCTCCGCCCGCTCGAGGCCTTGCGCGACCGCCCAAAGCTTGCCGGACCAGCCGGCGGGACGCGGCCTGCCCTCGACCACGGTCAGGCGCGGGTCGGCAAGGCTGCGGGCGATGTCGCCGGTGCCGTCGCTGCTGCAATCGTCGACGAGTATGATCGAGAGCGGGCCGGCGAAGTCCTGAGCGAGCAGGCTGGACAGGCAGCGCGCCAGCACGGGCGCCTCGTTGCGGGCCGGGATGACCACGACGACGGCAGGCCCGGCGACCATTGCCGCAGGGGTAAGCACTGGCCCTGCGGACCAGAAACGGCCATGCGCGAAACCAAGGTAGATCCAGCAGGCGAGCGACAACCCGGCGAGAGCGATCATGCGGCCTGCGGTCCGGCGCTGAACTGCGCCGAGCGGAACCAGGCCACGGCGTCGGCGATCGCCTCGCTGGCCGGTCTTGGCGCGTAGCCGAGCTCCGCCCGCGCCTTGGCGGAGGAGAAGAACATCTTCTTGCGTGCCATCGCCAGCGTGTCCCGGCTGACGATCGGGGTCCACCCGGTGGCGCGGGCGGCGAGTTCGCAGCCAATCGCAAGCGGCGTCAGCACGCTCGGGTGGAGGCGGATGCGCGGCGGTGCGCGGCCGACGAGCCGACTGATCTGCCCGAAGATGTCGCGCAGCAGCATGTCTTCGCCGCCCAAGATGTATCTCTCGCCGATGCGGCCGCGCTCGAGCGCCAGAACGTGTCCTTCCGCGACATCGTCGACGTGCACGACGTTCAGCCCGGTCTCGACATAGGCCGGCATCCGGCCGGCGGCGGCATCGGCGATCATCTTGCCGGTCGGCGTCGGCTTGATATCGCGTGGGCCGATCGGGGTCGAGGGATTGACGATCACTGCTGGCACGTCGCGGTCGCGGACCAGGGCCAGGACGGCTTGTTCGGCGGCGTGCTTGGAACGTTTATAGGCGCCGACAATCCTGTCGGCGTGGATCGGCGTGGTTTCGTCCGAGATGCTGCCGTCGCCGACCAGCCCCAGGGCGGCGACGCTGCTGCAGTAGACGATGCGCTCGACGCCGGCGGCGGTCGCGGCGAGCAGCAGCGCCTGACTGCCGGCGACGTTGACCCGGTTCATCGCAACCGGGTCGGGCACCCAGAGCCGGTAGTCGGCAGCGACATGCAGCACAAACCGGCAGCCGTGAACGGCGGCGGTGAGCGAAGCGGGGTCCGCCAGATCGCCCTCGACGATCTCGGCGTCCAGACCCTGCAAGTTGCGCCGATCGCTGCGAGGACGGGCGAGCAGGCGCAGCCGGTGGCCACGCGCGAGCAGCGTGCGTGCGACGGCGGAGCCGACGAAGCCTGTCGCGCCGGTAAGCAGGGTAGCGTCGGCGATGGTCAATCAGGAACTCCGCAGGTCACGGCGGTGGTATACCGTCCCGCGCCCGACAGGTGTAGAGCACCGGGTCGCTGCCTCTCGGTGTCGCGTCAGCGCGCCTTTTCGAGCGCGCGGCGATGGCGGCGCTGGGCAGGCGCGGTCGGCAACGCGGCGGCGAGTTCGGCCCGCAGGTCGATCGGCGTCACCCGCGCCGGCTTGTCGCGCCGGCACCCCTCGTCTTCCCGCGCCACGTGGTCCTGGGTGTTCTGGCTGAGGTTGGGATTGTAGAAGGGATCGCCGGCGGCGAGCAGCCCGGCATAGGTCACGAGTAGGCGGCTGGTGTCTTCCGGGTGGAACACCTGCTTGGTTTCGCTGCGCGTCGCTGACTCGTAGTGGTAGAGTATCGTCGCGCCGTCGTAGAGGATCTTGCGCCCGGTCGCACCGATACGCAGGCAGAGATCGGTGTCGTTGAAGCCGATGCCGAACGCCTCATCAAAGCCGCCGACCGCCTCGAACACGTCCGCTCGCACCATCATGCAGGCCGCGGTGACGGCCGAGAACGCGCGCACCGAGCTCAGCGAGCAATTGTAGCCGAGATTGCGCCGCCCGTTTTCATCGAGCCAGGCATCCTGGAACTTCAGCGCGTGATCAGCCGACCCGTTGAAGCCGAGTATCACGCCTGCGTGCTGCACCCGCTTATCGGCGTAGAGCAGCATTGCGCCGACGGCGCCGACATCGCGACGCGCCGCGAGACTCGCAAGCCGCCCGAGCCAGCCATCCTGGACGGCCTCGATGTCGTTGTTAAGAAACAGGATGAAGCGGGCTTGCTCGAGATGCTGCCGCACCGCCGAATTGTTCATGCGTGAGAAGTTGAAGCTGCCCTTGTAAGGCATCACGGTGTGGCGTCGGGCGATCTGCTTGAGGTAACGCCTGGTCTCGGGGTCGTCGGATTGATGGTCGACGACGACGAGGCGATAGCGTGAGTCGCCTGCGGTTCGCTCGATCGAGCTTATGCAGGTGCGCAGCAGATCGACCTTGTTTTTCGTCGGAATGACGATGAGTATTTCGCCCTCCGCGGCCGGCCAGTCGACGTGGAACTGGTTGAACCACACTCCGTCGGAAACGGCGGCGCCGGTCTGCAGACGGTCCAGATGCCGCTGCAGCGCGTGCCGCGTCGCCGCCATGACCTGCGCCTGCTTCGCATGGCCGGTGCTCGCCGCGTGGGTGCGCCAGCGATAGAGCACGTAAGGCACGTGCGCGACGTGACGGGCGCCTTCCAGCGCGCGGAGCACGAAGTCGACATCGGCGGAGATCGCCATCGTCTCATCCCAGCCGCCGATCTCGCGTGCCAGCGTCGTGCGCACGCAGAGCAGATGCACGAAATAGGGATGCGACAGGTAATAGTCGTGCGAAAACGCCGGTCGGCCGCGTATTTCGGTGATGCCGTCCAGCGTCTCGTCGGTGATTGCCTCGTCCGAATACAGCAGGTCGGCATCGCTGCGGTCGATCGCCTTGCGCAGCTGCCACACCGCATCCGGCTCGAGAAAGTCGTCGTGGTCCATGAACGCCACGTGGTCGTAGCGCGCGGCGCGCAGTCCGAAATTCGTGGCGCGCGCGATGCCGCCGTTCTCCGGGGCGACCAGGAGCCGTATGCGGGCGTCGCGGGCGGCGTAGGCGGCGAGCAGCCGGCGCACCGCCGGCTCGGTCGAGGCGTCGTCGACGCAGATCAGCTCCCAGGCGTCGCACCACTGACGCGAAACGCTCTCGATCGCCTCCGAGAGGTGTCTGAGGTCGGTGTTGTAGACCGGCATGACGAGGGAGACACCCCGACCGCCGGCCCGATGGTTGAAGCGTCGACGCAGGCGCGAGAGCACCGGAGCCGACAGGCTACGGCCGCGCTCGATGAAGGCAAGCAGGTTCGGATTGGCGGTGACGGTGCGCGGCGAGCCGACCAGGGGCGCCGTGGTGCCGGCGATCCGCACCGAGATGTCGCCGCCGATCAGGCGCTTGAAATGCTGTGAAAGATCAAGCCTGAAGGCGCAGAGGCCGCGGGCGAGCCCGGCATCGAGCAGGTCGCCGCGGAACAGTTTCGCTTCGGCGCTCTGCAGCACCCGGCCCGCCGCGTCGACCGCTTCAACGACGACAGGCGTGTCCGGAGACTCGCGATCGAGAGCCCAACCGTAGGCGGACATGCCGTGAAAGGTGTCGAAGCTGCCGCTGAGCTGGCGCTCGACGGTCATCGTGACCGGACTGCCGGCGAGCTGCGTCGGCGTGCCGGCGAGCACGACCGCGACACGCGTCGGCTCGGTGCGCGCAACGAGATCGTCGAGCGCCACGTCGAAGCCGCAGCGCCCGTCGCCAAGTCCGAGGTCGCGCAGGTCCTCACGCAGACCGTCGGCGGTGATCGTCGTGACGGTCTCGCCATCGATGACGATATCGAGAGCAAGCGGCTGAGCGGCTGTGAGGTCGGCGGCCCAGCCGCTGATCCGGCCGGGCCGCACCTCGTCCAGATGCCCGGCGAGCCCGATGGCGGCGCCGGTCAGGCGCGAACCGCGCGCGGTGATGACGTAGCCGCCGATACGCGGATAGGCGGTCAGCGTATCCTCGCGCCTGAGCAAGCGGAGCAGTGGCGCCCGCAGACTGTAGAGCCGCCGGCCGTCACGGCGTTCGCCTGCGATGGCGATGCCACGGGCGATCGGGCCGTTCATGCCGAGCCACTCGAAACCGAGATGACCATCAAGCCCGTCGCGCAGGCTGAACGACAGCTCGACGACGGCGCGATGAAGACCAAGCCGATCGATCCTCAGATCGTACCAATCCCCGAGCGCAAGCGGCTGGGCGAGCAGGCTGACGCCAGTCGTGACGTCGATAAGCTCGATCTCGGCCGCGATGACGTGCGATGGCAGCTCGAACTGCAGGCGCTGCGCCGAGCGGCGTCCCTCAGTCGTGATCACCGCCGCGACCTGCCCGTTGAGCAGGACGGCCACAGTGGGCGGGATCACCTGACCAGGCCGAGGCAAGGCGGTCAGAATGCCGATATCCGACACCGTCGCCTCGATGATTGCAGCCACGTGCCCGCTTCCCCTGTGCGCGAGTGATGGTAAATCGCCGCCCGTCGAGGTTGCTCCTGCGCCCGGCTCCTGCCAACTTGTGCCGCTCTCGAGGTTTTGAGGTCAAGCTATGCAGGCGAGGTCATGAAGCTCCTCATTACCGGCGGTTGTGGATTTATCGGGTCCGCCGTCGTCCGTCATATTCTGCATCGCGGCTCCGATGAGATCATCAACATCGACAAGCTGACCTACGCCGCTTCCCGCGAAGCCCTCGAGGGGGCGGAGACGCACCCGGCCTATCGCTTCGTTCAAGCCGACATCGTCGATCGCACCGCCATGGACGCGGTCTTGAGCGAGCACCGTCCGGACGCGATCATGCATCTCGCCGCCGAAAGCCACGTGGACCGCTCGATCGACGGCCCTGGCGACTTCATCCATACCAACATCACCGGGACCTTCACGCTGCTCGAGGCGGCGCGGGCCTATTTCTCTCGCCTGGACGGCGCGAAGCGGTCGCGATTCCGGTTCCACCACGTCTCGACGGATGAGGTATTCGGAGCCCTCGCCGAGGCCGACCCGCCGTTTACCGAGACGACGCCGTATGACCCGCGAAGCCCCTATTCGGCCAGCAAGGCGGCTTCCGACCACCTGGTCCGCGCCTGGCACCACACCTATGGCTTGCCGGTCATCGTCAGCAACACGACCAACAACTACGGCCCCTGGCAGTTTCCCGAGAAGCTGATCCCGCTGACCATCACCAAGGCGCTCGCCGGTGCGCCGCTGCCAGTCTACGGCGACGGCAGCAACAAACGCGACTGGCTGTTCGTCGATGACCATGCCGAAGCGCTGGTGCGGATCGTCGAGCAGGGCGAGGTCGGGGCAACGTACGCGATCGGCGCCCGTCAGCCGCGTAGCAATCTCGACGTGGTGCGCACGATCTGCCGCCTGCTTGATGAGCGCCTGCCTGGCGACAGGCGGCGTGAGTCGCTGATCCGCTTCGTCGTTGACCGGCCGGGTCATGACTTCCGCTATGAGATCGATCCCTCGCGCTCGGAGGCGGCGCTTGCCTGGACCGCCGCGCACGATTTCGAGCGCGGCATCGCCGCGACGATCGACTGGTATCTGGCCAATCGCGCGTGGTGGGAGCCGATCCAGCAGGGCCGCTACACCGGCCAGCGGCTCGGCGCGGCATAAGAGGAGCGGCACTAAGATGAAGGGCATCCTGCTTGCCGGCGGCTCTGGCACGCGGCTGCATCCGATGACGCTTGCCGCCTCCAAGCAGTTGCTGCCGGTCTATGACAAGCCGATGGTCTACTACCCGCTCTCGGTGCTGATGCTGGCCGGCATCAGCGACATCCTGATCATCTCGACGCCGTCCGATCTGCCGCAATTTCGCCGGTTGCTCGGCGATGGGTCAAGGTTGGGCGTGCGGTTCAGCTACCGCGAGCAGGCGGCGCCGGACGGCATCGCCCAGGCCTTCCTGATCGGCGAGGACTGGCTCGACGGGGCGGCCTGCGCGCTCGCGCTTGGCGACAACCTGATCTTCGGCGACCACCTGTCACGAGTGATGCAGGCGGCCGCGGCCAGAGATCACGGCGCGACGGTGTTCGCCTATCAGGTGCGTGATCCCGAGCGCTACGGCGTCGTCTCCTTCGACGAGACCGGCCGGGCTCGCGAGATCATCGAGAAGCCGACGGTGCCGAACTCGAACTGGGCAGTGACCGGGCTGTATTTCTACGATGCCCGGGTAACCGACTTCGCCCGCGCGATCCGGCCGTCACCACGCGGCGAACTCGAGATCACCGACCTGAACGCGCGATATCTTGAGGAGGGCAGCCTGCACGTGGAGCGACTCGGCCGCGGCTGCGCCTGGCTTGACGCCGGCATGCCGGACAGTCTGCTGCAGGCGGCGACATTCGTGCAGACGATCCAATCCCGGCAAGGCATGCTGGTCGGCTGTCCCGAAGAGGTGGCGTTTCGCATGGGTCTGATCGATGCCGACGCGCTCCGTGGCCAGGCGCGCCTGCTCGCGAAGACCGAGCTCGGTCGCCTGCTGCTCGAACTGGCGGACGGCGTGCACCCGTTGTAAGCCGATACTCGGCTTACGCGAGGAGAAACCGTGACCGCCGAGCCCTTGAGCATCGCCGACGTCGTCCTGCTCACGCCGCCGCGCTTCGGCGACGAGCGCGGCTTCTTCTCGGAAACCTACAACGCCGCGCGGGAAGCGGCATCCGGCGTCACCGGCCAGTTCGTGCAGGACAATCAGAGCCTGTCGCGGCTGCGCGGCACGGTCCGCGGCCTGCATTGCCAGCTTGCTCCGCATGCCCAGGGCAAGCTCATACGCTGCACCCGAGGCGCGATCTTCGATGTTGCGGTAGACGCGAGACTGGGCTCGCCCAGCTACGGGCAGCACGTCTCGGCCATGCTCAGCGCGGACAATTGGTCGCAACTCTGGGTGCCGCCTGGCTTCCTGCATGGGTTCTGCACCTTGGAGCCCGACACCGAGGTGATCTACAAGGCCACCGGCTTCTTCGATCGTGGCTCCGAACGCGGTGTCGCCTGGAACGATCCGACGCTGGCCATTCCCTGGCCGATCGCGCCCGGCGAGGCGCTGCTGTCCGACAAGGACCGCGTGTTGCCGGGGTTCCAAGCTGCCAGCGGCTGGTTCACCGCGTGAGCGCTGCGCCGCAAGCCGGTCGCATCCTGGTCACCGGCGGCTCCGGGCAGTTGGCGACGGCGCTCGAGCTTGCAGCACCGGATCGCGTTCATCGTGTCGGTCGCCCGGCTTTCGATTTCGACAAGCCGGAAACGGTCGCCGCCTGCTTCGCGACAGCAGCACCCACCCTGGTCATCAACACCGCGGCCTGGACCGCGGTCGATCTCGCCGAGACCAACGAAGCGGCGGCCGCGCGGGCAAACGCGGACGGACCGGCGCTGCTTGCCCGGCTCTGCGAGGCGGCGGCGATCCCGCTGATCCAGGTCTCCACGGACTATGTTTTCGACGGCTTGAAAGGCCATCCCTACACCGAGACCGATCCGGCCAGTCCGACCGGCGTCTATGGACGCACGAAGCTCGCAGGCGAGCAGGCCGTGCTCAGCGCGTGCCGCCGGGCCGTGGTCGCCCGCACCTCATGGGTGTACTCCGCTACAGGCAAGAACTTCGTTCGCACCATGCTTGCAGCCGGCGAGCACCCCGCCCTGCGCCCCGTCCTGCGCGTCGTCGGCGATCAGCATGGCTGCCCGACCGCGGCGGACGATCTGGCGGCGGCGCTGCTCAGCGTGGCTTGCCGCCTCGCGACCGGTTGGCAGGACGCGTTCCGCGGTGTCGTGCACGTTGCCGGATCAGGTGCCACAACTTGGCACGGGCTTGCCGAGGCGGTGTTCGCCGAGGTGGCGCGGCATGGCCGGCCCATCCCGAAACTGCAGGCAATCGCGACCGAGGAGTGGCCCACCCCGGCACGCCGGCCGCCCGATTCGCGCCTGGATTGCCGCCGATTGACTGAGATATTTTCGACCAGCCTGCCCGACTGGCAATCCGGCGTGGTGCGCGTCGTCGATCGGCTGCTGGCGGGCGCTCCGCCCGCAAGTCCCGGAGCGGCCTCGGCCGGTTGAGGCGCCTGGTGAGTAGTTCACTGGCGGGGCGGCGACGGATAGCCATACTGCTGTCGACCTTCAACGGGGCGCGCTACCTGCCGGCTCAGCTTGACAGCCTGCTCGCTCAGACCGAGCAGGGCTGGGAGCTGTGCTGGCGCGATGACGGGTCGACCGACGGAACGATCGCCTTGTTGCAGGCCTTTGCTGCCGGCGCCGGGCAGGGCCGTTGCCGGCAAATCGAGACCGACGCGCGTCGCGGCATAACCGCGAGCTTCATGCATCTGCTGCGCTCGGCGCCGCCGCTCGCCTCAATCGCCTTTGCCGACCAGGATGATGTCTGGCTGCCTGAGAAGCTTGCCCGAGGCGTCAATCGTCTGACCGAGGTTCCAACTGACCTGCCGGCGCTCTACTGCGCGCGGCAGGTGCTGGTGGACGAGGAATTGCGCAGGCTGCGGCTATCCTCGCCGATCACCCGCCCGCCGGTGTTTCCCGCCTCACTGACCCAGAACATCGCGACCGGCTGCACGGTGATGCTCAACCAGGCGGCAGTCCGGCTGATCGCCGGTAGCGAGCCGCCGCTTGGCAGCCTGCATGACTGGTGGTGCTACCTGGTCGTCTCGGCCTGGGGCGGCCCCATACTGGTCGACGAGGTGCCGACGGTGCTCTACCGCCAGCATGGCGGCAACGCCGTCGGCGCGCCGAGCACGCTCACCAGGCGCGCCTTCGCCGCGGTGCGTCGCGGACCTGACGTATTCATGCAGCTATTCCGCAACCACGTACAAGCGCTCGAGAACCAGCCTGGCCTGTTGTCGCCCGAGGCGCTGCGCGAGTTGCTGATCATCGCCGATGCGCTGCGCGGCGGCGTGACACGTCGTCTCCGCGCGCTGCTGCTTGCCGGGCTCAGGCGACAGAGCTGGCAGGAGACGGTGCTGTTCCGGCTGTGGTTTCTGCTGGGTTGATGCCGCAGGCAGCCACCTGCGCGTGCATGTGCCCCGGTATGGGTGCGGTTGCCCGCACGGGCGAGCCGGCAGGGAGCGACAGGCTGCGCGCCAGCAATTGCAGGCCGATCTCCGAGGCGCGGCCATAAACGGCGTCGCCGAGCAGCGGGTGGCCGAGCAGTTGGGCGTGGACCCGGACCTGGTGCGTCCGCCCGGTCCTCGGCTGAAACTCGATGACGCTCGAGCCCTTGCTGCTGCCAAGCACCTGCCAGGCGGTCACCGCTTCGCCGCCGTCGGGGTCGACGATCATGCGCCAGCTCCTGCCGTCGCGGCGCTTGGCAAGCGGCGCCGTGATGATGCCCCGTTCCGCCGAAGGCCGCCCGGAAACGACGGCCCAGTAGATCTTGACCACGGTGCCGGCCTGCAAGGCGGCCTGCGCGGCAAGCAGCGCGTCGCGGCGCAGGGCGATCAGCAGGCAGCCGGCGGTGTCACGATCCAGGCGATGCGCAAGCCAGGGTCCGCTGCGGCGGCGGGACAGCAGCGGGAAGACCGACTCGACGCTGTCGCCGCCATCGCGTCCGGGATGACATGGCAGGCCGGCTGGCTTGTCGAGAATGACATGGCCGTCGTCGCGGTAGAGTATCTGCGGCATGGGCAACGGCATCGGCGGCCTCCAGTGCCATGCATGGACACGGAGGGAACGCGGCAGTAAAGCCCGCGGCCGACACCGGAGAAGTCAGATGAAGTTCGTTGCGCGGGCCGCCGTCGCGGTCTGCCTCGCCACGGCGGCACCGACCGGCTCGGCGCTCGGCCATGCGATCCTCATGCGCAGCGAGCCGGCGGCGGCGTTCGCGGGGGCGCCGGGGGGGGCCGCCGCCCGGCAAGCGCCGGCGCTGATATGCAGGTCGTG
>CAXTSD010000002.1:0-14490 GCA_964246775.1 uncultured Acetobacteraceae bacterium
GCAAAATTCCAGTAGGTCAGCACGGCGTCGAGCTCGCCCTGGCGCAGCTTGGCCTCCAGCAGCGGCGGCGCGCCGTAGGCGACCCTGGCCGCCTGCCCGAGGTCGAGCCCGGCAGTGGCGCGCGCCGCCGCGGCCACCAGCAGCCAGGACTTGTCGGTCGGCCCGCCAACCACGCCGAGGCTGCGGCCGCGCAAGTCGGCGAGCGTCCGGATCGGCGAGTTCGCCGCCACCATGACGCCGCCCAGCGCGGCGGAGAACGGCGCGAAGCGCAGCGCCGTGCCGGCCTCGGTGCGCGCGGCGGCGAACAACCAGTCCGACACCACGACGTCGGCGGCGCCGGCCATCAGCGCGACGCGCCCGGCATCGGTGTTGGCAAGCCGCACCGTCTCGAGCGCGAAACCGTTTGCCTGATCGAGCCCGCCGCGCCGGATCAGCTCGGCGATCCACTGCACGGTGCCGAACTGCAGGATGCCGAGCCGGACCGTCGGCGGCGCCGCCGCAAGCGCGCGGGCCGACAGAACCGCCGCACCGGCGAGGCCGGCGATGCCCGAAACGCAAGCCCGACGCCCGAGCCGCCGTACAGTGTGCCGCCGCACAGGCCGCATGCGTCTTCTCCGATAAAACCACCAGGATGCGGCGCGGCCAGGCTTGCGGCAAGGGTGGCTCTGGCGTGCGCGCGGGCGCGGACTACCTTGTCGGAACCACCACAGCTACGGGAGACCGCCCATGCGCGGCGTCGCGATCGCCTTGCTGCTGCTGCCCCTGTCGGCGCGCGCCGCACCCGCCGACCCGGCGGCGAACGACTATCCGACAGCCGCCCGCGCCGATTACGTGCTGGCCTGCATGAACGTGAATGGCGGCAGCCAGGCGGCACTCGCCAGCTGCTCCTGCTCGATCGACGTGATCGCCTCGATCCTGCCGTATGCCGGCTACGAGGCCGCGGACACGGTGCTGCGCATGCGCCGGCTCGGCGGCGGCTATCTTGCGGGCGAGTTCCGCGTCCAGACCGCCAACGACACGGTGCGCGAACTGCAGGAGGCGCAGGCTGAGGCGGAGGTAAGGTGTTTTTAGTATTAGGTTGAGATAAGATAAGGCAAGGGGCTTTGCCCCTTGACCCCATCAAAGGCGGAGCCTTTGAAATCCGATTATTTGATGTTCTTGTAAAGCATTCAAATCAATTGTCTTCCGCTCGGTCTTCGAAGATTTAGCTTAATAAAAGGATTTTAAAGGCTCCGCCTTTAATCGGGGTCAAGGGGCAGACAGCCCCTTGCCTTGCCTTGCCTTGCCTCAGCTCTGCCCGCCCGGCCACTTGCCCTCGAACGCGCGCCCGGTGCTATCCTTCACGTCGGCGTGGAACCCGGTATCGCCGTTGGCGCGATAGTCAAAGCGGAATTGCGGGTTCTCGGCGATCGAGATGCCGCCGGCGACCGAGAACAGCAGCTCGTCGCCATGCCAGACGCGCAGCGTCTCGACGAAATCCGCCGGAATGTACAGGTGCGTCATCTGGTCCATCTGCATGCCCGAATTGTTCGGATGCCGGATCATGATCTGCGCCTCGGGCGGGCTGCCGGGGCTCGCGGCGGCGAACTGCCGGAAGCGCAGCGTGCCGAGCGGGATTGCGCCCGCCGCCTTTTGCGCCGGCGCCGAGCAGCCGCCCGCCGCTTTCACGAAGCGCTTCACCGCGTAGAGCTTGCCGTCGCTCAGTTCGGCGACGACGTGCATGAAGGTGTAGGCGTCGACCCGCACGTTGGTGGCGAAATGGTCGACCGCGTCGTGCGGGCCGAGCTCGATCGTTGCTGCGAGCGGCGACGGGTTCTGGTCGATGACCAGGGTCAGCCGGCGCACCTGGCGCGCGTCGCTTGGCGGCAGCGTGGTGCGCAGGACGATCGGCACCACCGCCGCATCCTCGGCTCGATACGGCGCGTCGATGGCGACGAGGCCGCTGCCGTCCTCGATCGGCCGGTCGCCAAAAATCTGACGGGCCAGCGCCGGCCAAGGGTCGCCAGGTTGATCGGCGGCCTGGTCGGACGCGTCCGCGGCGAATGCCGGCCCGGCCGGCGCCGCGGCCAGGCACGCCACACCGACCAGCCACGCCGCGCCGGCGAGGGCAGCCCTGAGCGGCTTCGCTGGATTTCGACAAAAGGCTGCGGGCGAGTTCACACGACGTCTCCCCTTCACGACCCGGCGTAGCTGATGCGGTAGATCGCGCCGGCGTAGTCGTCGGACACCAGCAGGCTGCCATCCGCCAGCATCGCCACGTCCACCGGCCGGCCGGAATATTCGTTGGTGTCCGGGTTGAGCCAGCCTTCGGCGAACGGCTCGGTGTGGTCGGCGGTGCCGTCCGGCTTCAGGTAGGTCACCATCACACGCGCCCCGACCGGCGTCGTGCGGTTCCACGAGCCGTGCTGGGCCGAGAAGATGGCGCCGCGATATTTTTCCGGGAACATGCGGCCGCGATAGAACATCATGCCGAGATCGGCGGCGTGCGCCACCATCTCGACCTGCGGGAACACCACGTCCGCCGGCGGCTGGCTGTCCTTGTATTCGATCGTGCGCGTGTGGCCGCCGCCATACCAAGGGAAGCCGAAATTCTGGCCCGGCCTGGTGGCGCGGTTGAGTTCGCCGGGCGGGATGTCGTCGCCCATGCCGTCCACCTGGTTGTCGGTGAACCAGAGCGACTTGTCGCGCGGGTTGAAGTCGAAGCCGACCGAATTGCGTATGCCGGTCGCGTAGACCTGCCGGTTCCTGCCGTTGCGATCCATTCGGATGATGCCGCCGAGGCCCCATTGCGTGTCGAGCGCCACCTT
Source organism: uncultured Acetobacteraceae bacterium (assembly GCA_964246775.1). Taxonomy (GTDB): domain Bacteria; phylum Pseudomonadota; class Alphaproteobacteria; order Acetobacterales; family Acetobacteraceae; genus CAXMMR01. The sequence goes on from CAXTSD010000002.1 coordinate 2,808, forward strand.
GGCAGCCGGCGGCACGTTGTAGGGCTGGCCGAGCGTCACGTACAGCTTGTTGTCCGGCCCGATCCGGCAGGTCCTGGCGCTGTGGTTGAAGCTCTCCTCGGAGGCCGGGATCAGGCTGCCCTGCGGCACCACCACCTCGGTCGCCACGTCCGGGCTTTCGTAGAAGAACTCGGCGGCCGGGAAATCGAGCACGCGGTTCTGCTCGACGACATAGAGTATGCCGTCGGGCGAGAAGCAGACGCCGTTCGGGTTCCTGAACGTGACCGACGGCGCGAACGGTTTGACCTCGTCGGCGACGCGCGCCCGGGTGCGGTCGGTGACGGCATAGACGCGCGTCTTGCGGGTGCCGACGAAGACGACGCCGGCATTGGTGCCGACCGCCATGGCGCGCGCATCGGGCACGATCGCGTAAAGGTCGATTTTGAAGCCAGGCGGCAGCTTGATCGCCTGCAGGTTGCGGCGAAGCTGATCGGCGGCCGGCCCGGTCTGCGGCACGGTCGGGATGTCGAGGCTGGCGCCGGTGCTGTGGAAGTTCTTCAGGTTTTGCAAGTTTGCCGCCTGGTCCGGATCCCCGGCCAGCGCGGCGTGGCCCGCGAGCCCGGCCAGCAGCGTCGTCGTCAGCAGCAGCGTGCGCATGGCCGGTCGCAACTCCCTCGCGGGCGCGGTTCCGAACGTCGGTCGGCCGCGCCTTCTTGTCCGGTGTCGAAGCACTCGAAGTCGAGCAGCGAACGGCGCCCAACGCAACTGTCTTTCTCGCGATCCGTGCACCCGCGCCGGGCTGCGAAGTCAGATTGCGGCGCAAGGGGATGGACCATCGCGGGCGGCCGCTGTAACTTCCGCCTCGACCCGCGCCTCAATGACGGGCCGCCTCGAATTACTGGGAGCTCAACATGGCCTGGACCCGTCCGACAATCCGCGAGATTTGCGTCACTCTCGAGATCAACGGCTACATGGCGAGCGAATTCTAGCAACGGGTCGCTCCGCCACCGAGGCTGACGACGGCGGACTGACCGCGCTTATCCTGGGTTCGGCGGCCGGCGGCGGATTTCCGCAATGGAACTGCGCCTGCCGGCTGTGCGCGCTGGCACGGTCAGGCGATTCTCGCCTGACACCCCGCGCGCAGGCCGGCGTCGCGTTTTCCGCCGATCGGCGGCACTGGCTGCTGGTCGGCGCGTCGCCCGACCTGCGGCAGCAAATCCTGGCCCATGCCGTGTTGCAGCCGGCGGCGCCGCGGCAGTCGCCGATCTTCGGCGTCGTCCTGGTCAGCGCCGACGTCGACGGCATCGTCGGCCTCATCGCGTTGCGCGAGCGCCACCGCTTCACCCTGTTCGCGCCGCCGCCGATCCTCGCGGCGCTGGACGCCAACCCGATCTTCGGCGTGCTCGATCCTGATCTGGTCACCCGCGTGCCGGTCGCCGTCGGGCAGACGGTCGCGTGCGGCAACGGGTTGCGGCTGACCATGCTGGCGCTGCCGGGCAAGACCCCGCTCTACCGCGAACGGCGCGGCGCCAGGCAGCCCGAGGCGGCGGACACCTACGCCGCCCTGATCGCCGGCGGCGGCCGCTCGGCGATCTTCGCGCCGGCCTGCGCCGAGGTTACGGACAGCGTCAGGCAAAGCCTCGCCGCGGCCGACCTGCTGCTGTTCGACGCCACCGTGTTCAGTGATGACGAACTGCCGGCGGCCGGCGTCGGCGACAAGACCGGGCGGCGCATGGGCCACGTCCCGGTCAGCGGCCCGGACGGCTCGCTGGCGCGCCTCGGCGGCTTGGCGAACCGGCGCGTCTATATCCACATCAACAACACCAACCCGCTGCTGCTGGAGGGCTCGCCGGAACGCCGGCAGGCCGAGGCCGGCGGCTTCGCCATCGCCTATGACGGCATGGAGATCCGCCTGTGACCATGCTCGCGCCGCCGCATCAGACGTTGCTGTCGGCCGCCGAACTGGAAGCGGCGCTGCGCCAGCTCGGCGCCGAGCGCTACCACAACCACCACCCGTTCCACCGCCTGCTGCACGGCGGCGGTTGTACGCGCGGCCAGGTTCAGGCCTGGGCGCTCAACCGCTACGTCTACCAGGCCGCAATCCCGCTCAAGGACGCCTCGCTGATCGCCCGCAGCGACGACCCCGCCTTGCGCCGCGCCTGGCGTCACCGGCTCGAGGACCATGACGGCGACGAGCGCGCCGGCACCGCCGATGGCGGCATCGCGCGCTGGCTCGCGCTCACCGACGGGCTCGGACTTGATCGCGACGACGTGATCGCAACCCGGCTCGCCTTGCCGGCCACGCGCTTCGCCGCCGAGGCCTATGTGCGCTTCGTGCGCGAGCGCAGCCTGCTCGAAGCCGTCGCCTCGTCGCTCACCGAGCTGTTCTCGCCGCAGATCATCTCCGAACGCGTGTCGGGCATGCTGGCGCATTACGACTACGTGACGCCCGACATACTCGCCTATTTCGACCGTCGGCCACCGCAGGCCAGGCGCGATTCGGATTTCGCGCTCGACTACGTGCTGACGCGGGCGCGCACCCCGGAACAGCGCGAGTCGGTGCTCGGCGCCCTGTCGTTCAAGCTCGACGTGCTGTGGGCGATGCTGGACGCGCTGCACCACGCCTATGTCACGCCAGGGCTGATCCCGCCCGGCGCCTTCGCTCCCGACGACCACGGGCAGGCGCGCGCGCGATGAACGCGCTGGCGGGCGACGCGGTGCCGCGCCTCGCCCCGGGCGTGCGGCTGCACCACGACGAAGCGCGTGGCTGGATACTGCTCTGCCCGGAGCGGGTGATCGAGACGGCGGGGCCGACCAGCGAGATACTGCGCCGCTGCGACGGCACGCGCAGCCTCGACGCCATCATCGACGAGCTCGCCTCGATGTTCGTCGCCGACCGCAAGGTGATCGCCGCCGACGTCGGCGCGCTGCTCGCCGAACTGGTCGGCAAGCGCCTCGTGCTCACGTGAACGCCATGCCGCCGACGCGCCCTGCCCCGCCTCGCCCTGCCCTGCCCCGACCGGTGGGCCTGCTGGCGGAACTCACCCATCGCTGCCCGCTCGCCTGCCCGTACTGCTCGAACCCGGTGCGGCTCGAGGATCGCGGCCTCGAACTCGCCACCGCAGACTGGGCGCGGGTGTTTGCCGAGGCGGCGGCACTCGGCGTGCTGCAGCTGCACCTGTCGGGCGGCGAGCCGATGGCGCGACGCGACATTGTCGAGCTCGTCGCCGCGGCGCGCGCGGCGGGGTTGTACAGTAACCTGATCACCTCCGGCATCGGGCTCGACGCGTCGCGGCTGCGACGGCTCGGGCAGGCCGGGCTCGACCACGTGCAGGTGTCGATACAGGACGTCGAGGCGGCGAGCGCCGACCGCATCGCCGGCTATACGGGCGCGCATGAACGCAAGCTGGCGCTCGCCCATGCGGTGCGGCAGGCCGGGCTCGCGCTCACCATCAACGCCGTCGTGCACCGCGCCAATATCGAGCGCGTCGAGCGGATGGTCGCCCTCGCGGTCAGCCTCGGCGCCGGCCGCATCGAGGTCGCGCACGCGCAGTATTACGGCTGGGCGCTCGCCAACCGCGCCGCCCTGATGCCGACGCGCGAGCAGGCGCTCGCCGCCGTCGCCGCACTCGGCCGCATCCGCGCGCAATACGAAGGCCGCATCGTCATCGACGCCGTGCTGCCGGACTACTACGCGCGTTTCCCAAAAGCCTGCGTCGGCGGCTGGGGGCGGCACTCCCTCAACGTCACCCCGAGCGGCCGGGTGCTGCCCTGCCACGCCGCCGAAACCATCCCCGGCCTGGAGTTCTGGTCGGTGCGCGATCGCGCGTTGGCCGACATCTGGGCGAACTCGCCCGCCTTCAACGCCTATCGCGGCGAGGACTGGATGGCCGAACCCTGCCGCTCCTGCGCCCGCCGCACGGTCGATTTCGGCGGCTGCCGCTGTCAGGCGCTGGCGCTGCTCGGCGATGCCGCCGCGACCGACCCGGTCTGCGAGCTGTCGCCGCATCATCTGTCGCTCGGCGCGCTCGCCGAGCGGCAAGCCGCCGGCGACATCGCCTACGCCTATCGTGGCCGCCCGGCATCGACCCAAATACTGCCGGCCTAGTGCTCTGTGACCCGTCTCGCCGCCTGCCTGCTCGCCGCCGTGACCTGCTGGTCTCTCGGCGCCCAGGCAGCCGATCACGTCAGCGCCGAGCAGCTCCGCGCCAGACTTGCCGGGCAGTCCGGCCGGCTCGATCTGTCAAACCAGGATCTTTCCGGCGACGACCTCACCGGCCTCGATCTCAGCGGCGCCAACCTCGCCCACGCGAACCTCTCCGAGGCCAATCTGCATCGCGTAAAACTGGTCGGCGCCGACCTCTCCGACGCCGATCTCAGCCGCGCCGACCTCACCTCGGCCTGGATCATCAGGGCCAATTTCAGCCGCGCCAGGCTGCACGGCGCGACGCTGCAAACCATCGTCACCAGCACTGCGATGGCGAACACGCCGGAGCAAGCGGCAAATTTCTCCGGCGCCGACCTCTCCGACACCTCGGCCACCGTGCATTTCAGCTACGACGACATGCGTGGCGTAAATTTCTCGCGCGCCAACATGACGGTGGTGATCGCCAACCAATCGATGGGCCTGCTGCGTTCCGAGTTCATGAGCGCCAACCTCGACAACGCCGACTTCTCCGGCGCCGGCCTCGGCCACGTCACCTTCCGCTTCGCCAGATTGAACAACGCCCGCTTCGTCGGCGCCGATCTCACCCGCACCGACTTCTCCGGCGCCTATCTGACCGGCGCCGACTTTTCCGGCGCTAGGCTGCAAGATACCGTGTTGAGCGGGGCGACTCTCGCTGGGGTCAAGGGGTTGCCGCAAGGCAAGTGACAAGCAAGGCCAGGGCTCTGCCCTGGACCCGCCGGGGTCGAGCGACCCCGGACCCGCATCCATTGGAGTCTCAGCGGGCAGCTTGCTTGCTTGGCGAAGCAGATAAACTCATCCACCTCACACTCCGCTCTCCGAGGTGAGACGCACGACCAAAAAAGTGGATTTTAAAGGCTCCGCCTTTAATCGGGTCCAGGGCAGACAGCCCTGGCCTTTCGCTTGCCTGCCTCTATGAACACAGCGTTGCGTGCCTAATCCTCCGCCCTATGCTGGCGCGAAGACATTCCGGAGAGGGTAAGCTGATGGCACTCGAGATCGTCAGCCAGGCGCGCAGTTTTGGCGGCACCCAGTTCGTCTATCGCCACGACTCGCGCGAGACCGGGACGCCGATGCGCTTTGCCGCCTACGTGCCGCCGCAGGCGGCTTGGGGCAAGGTTCCGGTGCTGTGGTATCTGTCCGGCCTCACCTGCACCGAGGACAACGTGACCAGCAAGGCCGGCGCGCAGCGTGTCGCCGCGGAGCTTGGGCTGATGCTGATCGCGCCGGACACCAGCCCGCGCGGCGAGGGCGTGCCGGATGATCCTGACGGCGCCTATGATTTCGGTCTCGGCGCCGGTTTCTACGTCGATGCGACGGCGGCGCCGTGGTCGACGAACTACCGCATGCGCTCCTATGTCGAGAGCGAGTTGCCGGCGCTGGTCGGCGAGGCGTTGCCGGCCGACATGGCGCGGCAGGGCATCACCGGCCACTCGATGGGCGGCCATGGCGCCATCACCATCGGCTTGCGCAATTCCGGCCGCTTCCGCTCGGTTTCCGCCTTCGCGCCGATCGCCTCGCCGCTGCGCTGCCCGTGGGGCGAGAAGGCGCTGGGCGGCTACCTCGGCGACGACCGCGCGTCCTGGCGCGCCTATGACGCTTGCGCCTTGATCGAGGACGGCGCCCGTCTGCCGTCGCTGCTGGTCGATCAGGGCCTGGCCGACAATTTCCTGCACAACCAGTTGAAGCCGGAACTGCTCGAGCAGGCTTGTGCGGCGGCCAGCATCCCGCTGACGCTGCGTCGTCAGGAGGGCTACGACCACTCGTATTTCTTTATCGCCACCTTCATCGAGGACCACCTGCGCCATCACGGCCGCGCGCTGCTGACTGGCTGAGCATGCGGGTTGCGCGGGATCGTCAGCCTTGCCTGGTTCAAGATGCCGGCTGCGACGGATATAGCCGCTGCATCAGATACCTAAGGCCGCGCGACCACGAGGTATCGGTGTTGCCGCGTATGTCGACGCTGCCGGCGTGCAGGACCTTGCCGCTTGGCACGTCGCGCACCACCAGGTTTACGTTGAGGATCAGGTCCGAGACCTTCTGCACCCAGCCGGTCACGCTGATGCGGGCGCCGAGCCGGGCGGCGAGCGGCACGTCGCAGCCGTCGCAGGTGCGCAACGTGCTGCGCCTCGCCTCGGCGGCGATCGGGGCGAGGTCGACGGCGGCGTAGCCTTGCTCAGCGAGCAGCGCGCGCAGCTCGACATCGAGGCGCTGGAGCCTGGTCGCGTCGTCCGCCTCCGCCTGCGGCCCGGTGCGGTCGAGCTCGAGATCGAACACCGCGGCGGGCGTCGCCGCCTGCGCGGCGGGCGGGGCCGCGAGCCACGAAGCGGCGAGCAGGCAGAGGCCCGGAATGCTGCCCGCGACGCTTGCCGTTGAACGCATCTCGGCGACCTCGCTCATCCGCGGACGCATGGCTCCGGCCTTGCTGCGGCCGGTCTTGCTGCGGGCTGGGCCGGTTGTCATGCTGGGGGCATGAAACGTCCTAACTCGCCGGGGAGCAACGCCCTCCGCCGGCGCGCGACCCTGGTCGGGTTCTGCCTCGCCGCGCTGGCGCCGGCCGCCCTGATGGCGGCTGCGGCGGGCGCGGCGGAGGCGCCGGCGGGCGCGGTCGCGATCGGCTATCTGCGCTCGCTCGACCGCCGGCCGACGATCTCGCTGCTCGATCAGCAGGCGTCGGATGACGGCCTCGCCGGCGCCAGCCTCGCGGTCGACGACGACAACACCACCGGCCGCTTCATGAACCAGCGCTTCACCCTGGTCGACAGCCCGCTCAGGCCAGGCGACGATCCGCTGGCGGCGCTGGCGGCGCTGGTCGCGAGCGGCGTGTCGCTGGTGATGACGGACCTGCCGGGCGACCTCGTGCTGCGGCTCGCCGATGCCGGGCGGGCAAGCGGGGTCACGCTGTTCAACGTCGCCGCACCCGACGACCGGCTGCGCCAGCAGGACTGCCGCGGCAACCTGATCCACGTCGCGCCCTCGCGCGCCATGCTGGCCGACGCGCTGGCGCAATATCTGGTGTGGAAGAAGTGGCCACGCTGGCTGCTGATGGTCGGCTCGCATCCCGAGGACATCGCACTCGGCGAGGCCTATGCGCGCGCGGCGAGACGCTTCGGCGCCCGCATCGTCGAGACCCGCACCTACCAGGACACCGGCGGGGCGCGCGAGACGGATAGCGGCATCGCCGAGACCCAGGCGCAGCTCCCCGTGCTCACCGAGGGCGCGCCCGCCTACGACGTGCTGGTGGCGGCCGACGAGAGCCAGGTATTCGCCGGCTACCTGCCGTATCGCACCTGGGACCCGCGCCCGGTCGCCGGCTCCGCCGGGCTCGAGCCGGTCGCCTGGGACGCCTCGAGCGAGAGTTTCGGCGGCACCCAGTTGCAGAACCGGTTCGCCAAGCGCTTCCATCGCCGGATGACGCCGCTCGACATGCAGGCCTGGACGGCGGCGCGCATGGTCGGCGAGGCGGCGAGCCGCACCGGCTCGACCGAGCCGAAGGCGCTGGTCGCCTATATGGAGGGGCCGCAATTCGGCATCGGCGCCTATAAGGGCCAGAAGCTGTCGCTGCGCGACTGGGACCGCCAGTTGCGCCAGCCGATCCTGCTCGCGGACGGCCGCAACGTCGTCTCGATCTCGCCGCAGCCCGGTTTCCTGCACCAGGTGACCGAGCTCGACACGCTCGGCTTTGATCGTCCGGAAACCAGATGCGCGCTGCGATGAGCGCGCCGGCAAGGCACCGGCTGACGCGCGCCCTCGCCTTGGTCGCGCTTGCACTGCTGGCGCCGCTGGCGGCCCCGCTGCCGGCCCGGGCGTTCACCGCCTACGTCTCGAACGAACGCGACAACACGGTGAGCGTCGTCGACCTTGGCGCCGGCAAGACGGTCGCCACCATCCCGGTCGGGCAGCGGCCGCGCGGCATCACGCTCACCGCCGACGGCAAGCGGCTGCTGGTCTGCGCCAGCGACGACGACACGGTGCAGATCATCGACACCGCGACGCTCAAGGTCGTCGGCTCGCTGCCGTCCGGGCCCGATCCGGAGACCTTCGCACTGGCCGGGAGCGGCAACCCGCTCTACGTCTCGAACGAGAACGACAACATGGTCACCGTGATCGACGTCGAGACGCGCAAGGTGCTGGCGCAGATCCCGACCGGCGTCGAGCCCGAGGGCATGGCGGTGAGCCCGGACGGGCGGACGATCGTCAACACCTCCGAGACCACCAACATGGCGCATTTCATCGACACCAGGTCGGAAAAGCTGGTCGCCAACGTGCTGGTCGATCAGCGGCCGCGCATCGCCCAGTTCAAGCACGACGGCTCCGAGGTCTGGGTGTCCGCCGAGCTCGGCGGCACCGTCAGCGTGATCGATCCGAAGGCGCACACGGTGACGACCAAGATCGGCTTCGACATCCAGGGCCTGCGCGCCGAAGCGATCCAGCCGGTCGGCGTACGCTTCAGCGCCGACGACGCCACCGCCTTTATCGCCCTCGGCCCGGCCAACCGCGTCGCCGTGGTCGACGCGAAGACCTACAAGGTGAAGAAATACCTTCTCGTCGGCCAGCGCGTCTGGCAGCTGGCGTTCACGCCGGACAACGCCTCGCTGCTGACCACCAACGGCCTGTCGAACGACATCTCGGTGATCGACGTCGCCTCGCTTACGGTGACGAGGTCGATCCAGGTCGGCCGCCTGCCCTGGGGGGTTACGGTGTCGCCGCTCGCCGCAAGCGGCGCCGCGCCGTGAACGAGATACTCTCGCGCGCGCGCGCCGGCATCGAGGCCGACGCCGCGCCGGCGCTGCGGGTCGCGGGCGTGAGCCACGCTTTTGGCGCGCACGTCGCGCTGGACGATGTCACCCTCACGGTGCCGCGGGGGCGCTTCTCGGTGCTGCTCGGGCTGAACGGCGCCGGCAAGACGACGCTGTTCTCGCTGGTGACGCGGCTCTACGACACCAGGCGCGGCAGCATCAGCGTGCTCGGCCACCGCATCGACCGCGCGCCGGGCGAGGCGCTGCGCCGGCTTGGCGTGGTGTTCCAGGCGCGCACGCTCGACCTTGATCTCTCGGTGATGGAGAACCTGCTCTACCACGCAGCGCTGCACGGCATTGGTGGCGGCGAGGCGCGGGCGCGGGCAAGGGCGGCGCTCGACGAGGTGGAGCTGGCCGACCGCGCGAAGCATGCGGCGCGAAAACTCTCGGGCGGGCAGATGCGCCGCGTCGAGATCGCCCGCGCGCTGCTGCACGAGCCGCTGCTGCTGGTGCTCGACGAGCCGACCGTCGGCCTAGACGTCGCCTCCAGGGCCGCGATTCTGCGCCACGTGCGTCGGCTGGTCAGCGAGCGCGGCGTCGCCGTGCTGTGGGCGACGCACCTGATGGACGAGGTGGCGCCGGACGATGGGGTGGTGCTGCTGCACCGCGGCCGGGTGCTCGCCGACGGGCAGGCCGCCGACATCGTCGCCTCGAGCGGCCAGCCGGACATCCGCCGCGCGTTCACCGCACTCACCGGCGGCGACGAATGAGCACCACGGCGCCGCTCGCGACCCCGGGCTTCACTTGGCGGCAGCACGCGGTCTGCCTCGCCGGCATCATCTGGCGCGAGGCGCTGCGCTTCATCCACCAGCGCGAGCGCTTCGCCTCGGCGCTGGTGCGCCCGCTGGTCTGGCTATTCATCTTCGCCGCCGGCTTCCGCCAGATACTCGGCGTCTCGATCATCCCGCCGTATCAGACCTACGTGCTCTACGAGGACTACGTGACCCCCGGGCTGATGGCGATGATCCAGCTGTTCAACGGCATGCAGTCCTCGCTGTCGATGGTCTACGACCGCGAGATGGGCAACATGCGCATGCTGCTGGTGAGCCCGTTCCCGCGCTGGTACCTGCTGGTCGGCAAGTTGCTGGCGAGCACGGCAGTATCGATCCTGCAGGTCTACGCCTACATCCTGGTCGCCTGGCTGTGGGGGGTGACGATACCGCCCTGGGGGTATCTCACGGTGCTGCCGGCGCTGGTGGCGAACGGGCTGATGCTCGGCGCGCTCGGCATGCTGCTCTCCTCCGTCATCAGGCAGCTCGAGAACTTCGCCGGGGTGATGAACTTTGTCATCTTCCCGATGTTCTTCGCCTCCTCCGCGCTTTACCCGCTGTGGCTGCTGCAGCAATCGAGCCCCGTCGTCTACGTGATCTGCCGGCTCAATCCGTTCACCTACGGCGTCGAGCTGATCCGTTTCGCGCTGTATTCCGAGATCAACTGGGGCGCGGCAGCCGTGGTGCTGACGGCGACGGTGCTGTTAACCACCGGCGCCATACTCGCCTACGATCCGGCGCGCGGCCTGATCGTGCGCCGCGGCGGCGGCGTCGCGTGAGGCGCGTCGCCGCTCTTGCAGCCCCTCTTGCAGCAGGTCTCGTCCTGCTGTGCGGCGCGGCGCCGCCGGGGCGACGCGATCCCGACTGGCCATGCTTTCAGATCAAGGTCGCCGACCTGTCCGTCGCCGCCGTCTGGACCGGACCGCCGACCGAGGCCTACGCCGCCACCTGGTCAGCCGACCAGCGGGTCGCCGAGCTGGTCGCACACCTATCCGAGCGTCGCCTGCCGATCGATCAGGCCGAAGCCGCGATCACCGCCTTCGCCGCCGCCGCCGGCAGCGCCAGGCGGGACAAGCTGCTGGCCGTGTTCGCCGGGCTGTTCGACACGCTGGATCACGAGCGGGCCAGCGTGATCACCGGCCTCGACCGCTATGGACGGCGGCAGAAGCAGCTGGCCGACCAGCTGCGCGGCGAAGTCGAGGCCCTGCACAGCCAGCAGGACGCCGCCAGACCCGACCCGCAGCAGGTCGCAACCCTCACCGAGCGGCTAGGCTGGGACACCCGCGTGTTCGACGCCCGGCGGCAATCCATCAGCTTCGCCTGCGACGTGCCGAACGTCATCGAGCAGCGCCTGTTCGCGCTCGCCAGGATCATCCAGCAGGCGGTCGGCACGTAGCGCCGGCCAGCTCGAACGGCGCTAGGGCACGACCGGTTCACGTTCGTTCACCGGCCCTGCCCTAGCTGTTGTAGGAGCGGCTGATTCACGTTTCAGGTTGACCCAACCTGAAACGATCAGGCGCTAGCCTCGCCGCTCGATCAGCCGGAACCGCACCGGCCGGTCGGGCTGGGTGGTGACGATGCCGCGCGGCAGCACCGCCCCGCTGCCGGCGAACTCGAGGCGGAAGCGTTGCAGCAGCCTGGCCAGCACCAGCACCGCCTCGGTGAGCGCGAACTGGGCGCCGACGCAGATGCGCGGCCCGGCGCCAAACGGCATGTAGGCGTGGCGTTCCGGCGGCACCGCGTCGGGCAGGAAACGCGAGGCGTCGAAGCGGTCCGGATCGCGCCAGCGACGCCGATGGCGATGCAGCACCCAGGGCGAGATCGACACCAGCGTGCCGGCGGCGACGCGGTGGCCGGCCACGCTATCCTCGCCCCGCGCCTCGCGCACGATCAGGAACGCCGGCGGATAGAGGCGCAGCACCTCGTCGACAAAGGCGCGGGGCGAGGAT
>CAXTSD010000002.1:14500-40757 GCA_964246775.1 uncultured Acetobacteraceae bacterium
GCGTCGACACCGGCGCGGGTGCGCACCAGCGACTTCATCGCGGCAGCGGCGGCGGCCGGCGACAGGTCGACTGCCGCCGCCTCCGCGGCCAGCGCCGCCTGCTCGCCGGGCAGTCGCGCCAGGGCGTAGCAGGCCCAGAACAGCGTCACCGCGGTCGTCTCGTGACCGGCGATGATCATGGTCGCGATCTCGTCGCGCAACTGCGCATGGTCGAAACCGGCGCCGGTCTGCGGGTCGCGCGCCGAGGCCAGCAGGTCGAACAGGTCGCGCGCCTCCGCCTCCGGCCGCACGACCCGGCCGGCGATCACCCGATCCATCATCGCCGTCCACTCGCGCCGGAAGCCGGCGCGCCGGATGTCGTTCGGCGAGGGTATGCCGCGCGGCAGCACCAGGTCGAGCACGCCGGGCATGGCGTGACGCTGGCCGTAGCGCAGCAGGCTCGCGCGCAGGTCGGCGGCGAAGCTGTCCGCCTCAAGCGAGAACATCGATTGCGCGGCGATGCGCAGCGCGAGGTGCTGCAGATGCGGCATCAGCGCGACGCTCCGCCCGCCCAGCGCTGCGAGTTCCGCCTCCTTGACCGCCGCGGCGGCGACGACGTGGCGGGCCAGGATCGGCATCGTCCGCGGCGCCATCGCCGGCGCGATGGTGCGACGCTGGTGCCGCCAGGCCTCACCCTCGGCGAGGAACAGCCCGCGCCCGAGCAGCGGCTGCAGCACCCGCGCCGAGGCGGCGTTGCGCTGATAGTTATCGGCATTGCCGACCAGGACGTGGTGCACCGCGTCCGGCGCGTTGAGCATGAGCTGCTCGCGGCCGAAGAAGCGGCCAGGCAGCACGTCCTCCTCGTAGGCCGCCTCACCCCATAACTCGAGGATGTTGCGCCTGAGCACGAGGAAAGCCTCGGCCTGGCTGCGCCGGCGGCTGGTAAGCGGCGGGCGGGGCAGCAGCGTGTCGGCGAGCAGAGCGTCTGGCATGAGGATCAGATGGGCGCGCGCGGTCCGCCTGCCAGCGTCCATCGATGCGGCATCGGTGCCGTCACCCTCGATGACGTGAGTCGCGGGGCCTAATGCTCGATAAGCTGCGGCTCCGCCCGTGTCACGTGAGCAGGGGCGGCGTGCGGCGGGCGCGGCGGCTCTTGCGGCGACAGCTTCGCCAGATCGGCCGCGGCCTCCGCGAGCCCCTGCGACACCGCCCGTTCGAGCCACACCCTTGCCTCGGCAGGGTCTCGCGGCCCGGCGAGTCCGCGCGCCAGATAGCGCCCTAGCATCATCTGGGCGTGACCGTGGCCGCGCTCGGCCGCCTTGCGGAACCACTGGATCGCGACCGGCCGGTCCTCGGGAACCTCGTGGCCGCCGCCATACATCGCGGCGACGGCGAACATCGCGCCGGTATGGCCCTGGTTCGCCGCTCGCTCGAACATGCGCAGCGCCGCCGCGTGGTCACGCGCGCCGCCGCGGCCGCCGAGCAGCATCTCCGCGAGGAACACCTGGGCGTCCACCATGCCGCTCTCCGCGGCGCGGCTGATCCAGCGCCGCCCCTCATCGAGGTCGACCTCGATGCCGCGTCCCTCGACCAGCATCCGGCCATACCAGTATTGCGCGTTGACGACGCCGTCGGCGGCCCGGCGCAGCCACAGCATCGCCTTGCGGTCGTCACGCTCGATGCCGACGCCTTCCGCCAGGCAGACGCCGAAATTGAACGCCGCGACCAGGTCCCCCGACCCGGCCGCCTTCTCGAACCATTGGCGGGTGGTCACGCGGTCCTCAAGGCTCGCCGTGCCGGCCAGCACCAGGTTGGCGAGGTCGGCCTGGGCGTGCTTGTCGCCGCCCTCGGCGGAGATGCGGAACCAGTGCGCCGCCTCCTCGGGATCGCGCGACACGCCGGCGCCGGTCAGGTACAACAGGCCGAGCGCCCGCGCCGCCCCGGCGTGCTTCACCTCGGCGGCACGGCGGAACCACAGCGCCGCCTCGGCGTAGTTCGGCGGCAGCTCGCCGCCCTTGGCATACATGTCGCCGACCAGCGCCGCCGCCTCGCCGTCTCCTGCGTTGGCGGCGCGGCGCAGCCAGGACTCGCCATCGACCGGGTTGCGCGGCACGCCGCGACCCTCGAGCAAAGCGAGCCCCCAACGCGCCATGCCGGCGCGCACGCCGCGTTCCGCCGCGTCCTTGTAGAGGGCGGACGCCTTTTCCAGGTCGGCCGGCATGCCGGCGCCACGCTCCTGCATGACGCCGAGCAGGTAGAGCGCGGTCGGCAGGCTCGCCGCCGCCGCCAGGCGAAGCTGGTCAGCCGCCGCCTGCTGGTCCTCGGCATCGGTCGCCGTCCGCAACAAAGCGAGGCCGAGGCCGAGATGACCCTGCGGGCAGTTCGACGCCGCCGACTTGCGATACCACTCATCCGCCGCCGCGACGTCGCGCAGCTCGTCGGGGCCGGAGGTCAGTATGTAGGCGTAGAGCGCCTGCGCCTCGGGCGCGCCGGCCTCCGCCGCCGGCTTGGCCCAGCGCAGCGCCCGGGCGTAGTCGGCACGGGCTGCGGCCTGCCCGGTCGGCGCCGGCTGGAACAGCCCGGCCTCGCCGCCAGACGCCACATCGGCGCCAATCACCCCATAGAGGTAGAGCGTCGCGAGAAGCGTCTGCGCCTCGACCCAGCCCGCCTCGGCCGAGCGGGTCAGCCAGCGCGCCGAATCCGCCCGGCTGGTCGGCACGCCGGCGCCCTCGAGATAGGCGCGGCCCACCCGGTATTGCGCCTCGGCGATGCCGGCCTTGCCGGCCTTGGCGAAGAGCGGGAACGCCCGCGCCACGTCGCCGGCATCGGCGAGCTGTATGCCGCGCCGCAGCATCGCCGCCGGCGACAGCACGGCTGAGAAGCGGTCGAGCAGCGCCATCGTCAGCCCTGCCCGGCCCGCACCAAACCCGCCACGCTCACGGCTCGCGCATGCCCTCACGGGCGACCGGCAGCACGCGGGCGAACATGTAGCTCAGCACCGTACGCTTGCCGACCTTGATGTCGGCGGTCACCGGCATGCCGGGAACCAGATGGAACTGCTGCGGCGTGTCATGCAGCGTGATCTTGTCGAGCGTGACCCGGCTCCGGTAGAAAGTCTGGCCGCCGACCTCCTTCTGGTTGATGCCGCTGTTTCGCGTTCCGGCCGAACCGCTGGGGTTGTCGGTGCTGAAGCTGTCAGGGCTCACCAGCCGCACCGTGCCGTCGGCGCCGCCGTACTGGGTCGACGGGAAGGTGTCGAACTTCACGTCCACCTTGTCGCCAGGATGGACGTAGCCGGCCTCGCTGCCAGGGATGTTGCTCTCGATCTCGAGCGGCGCGTTCATCGGCACCAGTCGGAAGAACTGGTCGCCCGACTGCAGCACCGACCCGACGGAGACCGGCGCCACGCTCAGCACCACGCCATCCTGATCGGCGCGCAGGTCGACGAGCTGCTGACGGCGCGTCGCCTTGGCGAGCTGGTCGTTGATGTCGCTCAGCTTGCGGCTTTCCTCGGTCAGCGACTGCGACAGCTCGGCCCGCCACTGCTGGTCGTACTCCTCGCGCTGCGCCTCGACCGCCGCCAGCTGGCGGCGCTCGTTCTCGGCCGAGGACAGCGACGCCGCCAGCGCGCGCGTCGTCTCGAGCCTGGTATCCGTCGCCGCCAGCGAGTTCAGCTTGCTGCCGACCTGGTCGCGCTGCAGCTCGAGCCGCATGCCCTCGACGTTCTGCGCCACCGAGACGCGCTGCTTGTAGAACTCGGCGTCGTTGACGTCGCGCTGCACCTGCGCCTGCAGCCCGGCGATCTGGCTCGAGTAGTTCTGCAGCTGCGCCTGGCGCTGCGCCGCGCGCTGGGTGAAGATCGCCTGCTCGACCTTGGTGGCCGGGTTGTTCGCCGTCGGCTGGTAGGTCTGCCCGGCGGCCTCCGCCCGCATCCTGTCAACGGCGGCCTGCAGGCTGTCCGCCTGCTGCGTCAGCGAGCCGGCGTCGGCGGTGACGAAGGTCGGGTCAAGCTCCGCCAGCAGCTGGCCGCGATGCACGAGCTGGCCTTCCTGGACGTCGATCGAGCGCACGATCGCCGTCTCGAGGGGCTGCACGACCTCGGTCGGGGTCAGCGAGACGATCTTGCCCTGCGCGGTGACGACCTTGTCGATCGGCACCAGCGCCGCCGCGGCGACGCAAGCCACCACCAGGGTGCAGACGACCCAGGTCGTCCGCCGCGAGGACGGCGCCGCCTCGGCTGCCGCCAGCGCCGCCGACGGCGAGTGGAACTCGAGCAGCGACGGCGGAATGTCGCTCTCGCGGCGCCGCAGGGCACGCTTCGGTGCGGTGAGGCTGCCCGCCGTCACCGGCGTCAGGCTGGTTCCCGACATTCGACTTTCTCCTGTTTAGCCTGCCGCCTGCGCGCGAGCTATTCGCCTTGCGCCAGCACCGGCGCGATCGGCGCCGGGCGCGACGGGTCGCCCATGTGACGGGTCTGCTGCTTCCACAACTGGCGATACACCGAGCAACGCTCAAGCAGCACCGCATGCGGCGCCATGTCGAGCACCTGACCCTTGTCCATCACCATGATCAGGTCGCAATCCACCAGCGAGGACAGCCGGTGCGAGACGATCACCATCGTCCGCCCCTTGCCGATGCGCTGCAGGTTGGCGTTCACCAGCGCCTCGCTCTCCGGATCGAGCGCGCTGGTCGCCTCGTCGAGGATCATGATGCGCGGGTCGGAGATCAGCGCGCGGGCGATCGCGAGGCGCTGACGCTGGCCGCCGGAGATGTTGGCCGAGCCCTCCTCGATCCACGTCTCGTAGCCCTGCGGCATGCGCTCGATGAACTCCTCGGCGCCGGCCAGTCGCGCCGCCCGCACCACGTCCTCGAGCGTCAGGCCAGGACGACCCGCGGTGATGTTGTCGCGCACGGTGCCGCGAAACAGGAAGTTGTCCTGCAGCACGACGCCGAAGCTGCGGCGAAGATGGGTCAGGTTGAGCTCGCGCAGCTCCGAGCCGTCGATCTTCACGGCGCCGGTGTATTCGCGGTTGATGCCCTGCAGCAGGCGGGTGACCGTCGACTTGCCCGAGCCGCTCTTGCCGACGAGACCGAGCATGGTGCCAGGGGGTATGCTGAAATTGACCCGGTCGAGCGCCGGACGCTGCGCCCGTGGGTAGGTGAACACCACCTCCTCGAACGACACCGCGCCGGCGAATTTCGGCCGCATGCCCTCGGTCTGCGCCTTGGTCTCGGTCGGGTTGTTCAGCACCGCCGCGACCTCGCCAACCGAGGCGCGCACCTCGGTGAAGTCCTCCATCAGCTTGGCCATGCCGACCAGCGGCGAGGTGACGCGCCCGGCCAGCATCATGAACGCGATCAGCGCGCCGACGGCGATGCCGGAGTTGTTCTGCAGCGCAAGATAGGCGCCGATCAGGATCACGCCGCGGCTGATGAACATCTCGAGCGGGTTGACGATCGTCTGCGGCCAGTTGGCAAGCCGCCCCGCCGCCAGTCGGTAGCGGCCGGCGACGGCGACCTTCTCGTCCCACGCGGCCCGGCGCTGCGGCTCGAGCGCCAGCGACTTCACCGTGCGCATGCCCTGCACCGTCTCGACCATCACGCTCGACTTCTGGTGCTCGGCGACGATCATCCGGCCGACCAGCTGCGAGATCGGCCGCAGGAACGCCATGATGACGAGGGCGATGATGCCGGCGGTGACCAGCACCATCCAGGCGAGCTCCGCCTGCATCCAGAACAGGAACGGCAACAGGAAGACGAGGGTGAAGCTGTCGAGCGCCGTGGTCAGCAGCTTGCCGGTCAGGAACTCGCGTATCTTGTACACCTGGCCGATCCGGCCGATCGTCTCGCCGGCCTGATTGCGCTCGAAGAAGTCGAGCGGCAAGGCGAGCAGCCTGGCGAAGACGTGCAGGTTGAGCTTGGTGTCGATACGGGTGCCCATCACCAGCACCAGCTCGCGCCGGCTCCAGTTCAGCAACGTCTCATAGGCGGCGAGGATGGTGAGGATCAGCGCCAGCAGGATCAGCGTCGACATGCTGTGGTGCTGCACGACGCGGTCGATCACCGTCATCACCAGCAGCGGCGGCACGATGGCGAGCGCGCTCAGCACCAGCGAGCCGATGCAGATGTCGCGCAGGAAGCGCTTCTCCTGCCACACCAGGCTGCTCAGCCAGGCAAGGTTGAACGGCGCCTCCGCCTCCGCCTCGCCGCGCTGGCGGCGGACCATGATGACCTCGCCGGTCCACACCTCGGTGAGGCGAAGCTGGTCCACCGCGACCGGCGGCTCGGACTCCGCCGCGCGCGGGTCCTTGACCCAGACGATGTCGCGCTTCGCATCGGCGCCGACCAGGATTCCGGCGCTGCCGTCCTTGAACAGCAGCACGACCGGCGGGGTGTCGGTGAAGCGGAACAGGTTGCGCCACTTGAGCAGCACCGCCTTCGCGGTCAGCCCCTGCTCGCGCAGCCAGGTGACCAGCGACGCCGGGGAGGGCGTCTCCTCGCCGATGGTCGGGCGGAAATCCGCCATCAGCAGCTCGACGCCGTGATAGCGCGCCGCAGCCAGGACGGCGCGCAGCCGGGCCTCCATCGCCTCGGGGATCGTGCCGTCCGAGCCGATCAGCCGTGGCGCGGCCTGATCGGGCTGGGTGCCATCCGCTGGGGTCGCTTCGGGTCGATCCACGGGGTTCATCCTTGTCGCAATGTCGCCAGCCAGCTGCACGCAAGCGCGTTCGCACCCGCAGCATAGCCGAGATGTCCAGCACTACCTATCACGTCTTTGCCCAGGACAAGATCAATTTCTGCACCCTGCCCCTGCCCGCGAGCCCGCCGCCCGGCTACGTTGATCCTCAGGCAGTGCGGATCAAGGGCGGATCCGCTTCGATCGACGAGGGCGCGGATGCTCATACGAGATGCGACACGGGAGGACATGCCTGCCATCCAGGCCATCTACGCCCATCACGTCCTGCATGGCACCGGCACCTTCGAGGAGACGCCGCCCGACCAGGCCGAGATCACCCGCCGCTTCGAGGGCGGCCTCGCCAAGGGCGGCGTCTGGCTGGTCGCCAGCGACGAGAGCGGCATACTCGCCTTCGCCTACTACGCGCTGTTCAGGGACCGCGCCGCCTATCGCTACACCGTCGAGAACAGCATCTACGTGAGGGAGGACGTCCGCGGCCAGGGCGTCGGCAAGCTCCTCGTCGCCCAGCTCGTCGCGACCGCCGAGATCACCGGCTTCCGCCAGATGGTCGCGGTGATCGGCGACTCGGACAATGTCGGCTCGATCGGCATGCACGCCAGCCTCGGCTTCCAGCGCGTCGGCCTGCTGCGCGCCGCCGGCTACAAGTTCGACCGCTGGCTCGACGTCGTGTTCATGCAGAAGGCGCTGGCACCCGCCATCGACCCGCTGGCGAGCTGAGCCCGCCGCGCCGTGCGGCAAGCGAGCTCAGGCCTCGACCGTTACCCGCTCCTCCTCGCGCTCCAGGACGCCGGGCGCCGCTGCTCCGCCGAGTCGCTGCAGGATGCGATGGAAGATCACGACCGCGTTATCGGCGGCGGTCGGGATCGGGCGGCGGCTCGGATCCAGGTCGATCCTCTTCTGCTGGGCCTCGATCATCAGGCGGTCCTCCTCGAAGGCGCCGCGGGAGACCGCCAGGATACGGTCGCACATCGCCTGGTCAGCGCCCTCGGCCGGCAGGGCGGCGGAGTAGAAGTAGCGGGTGGATCGCGGTCCGGTGGCGGTGACTGCCTGCGACGTGGCATTCCTGACCAGGACGCCCGACTGCGGTTTTTCAAAGTCGCAGGCCGCCGCCGTGCCGGGCGCGCAGTAGCGCGTTTCCATGATCAGCACGCCGGGGGCAAGAAACTCGTAGCCCTGCCAGGTGTCGGACGGCTCGCCGGCCATCTGGCGCGCCGACATCAGCGCCGGGGCGTCCTGGATCCAGCGCTCGATCCGGACGCCGCGCTCGAGCGGCGTGACCTTCGGCTTGACGCTGGCCCATTTCGGGTCAGCCTTGAACGACTGCGCATGGACGTAGGCCAGGTGCGAGAAGTCCAGCAGGTTGTCGATCAGCAGGCCGTAATTGGCGTCGTAGTCGAGGTGCGACTGCGCGGTGATCCAGTCCGGATGGTCGCCGGCGATCGCCGGCGGCAGCAGCCCCTCGTCGGCCGGCGCCTCGCCCAGCCAGACCCAGACCCAGCCGTGCCGTTCGGCGACGGTGTAGCTGCGGACCTTGGCCTGAGGCGGGATCCGGTCCTGACCGGGTATCTCGATGCAACGCCCGTCGGGCGCAAACAGCAGGCCGTGATACAGGCAGCGTATGCCCCGGGCATCGACGCAGCCGATCGACAGCGGCGCGTGCCGATGAGCGCAGACGTCTTCGAGGGCGACGACGCGCGCCTCGGCGGTGCGGAACAGCACGAGCGGCTGACCGGCCAGGGTCATCGCCGTCGGATGATCCGAGCGCACCTCGTTCGACCCGGCGACGACGTGCCAGCAATTGGTGGCGAAATCCTGCCTGACGGGCATGGTGACATTTCCTCATGATTGAGTTCGGGTGGTGACGAACGGCCGCCTCGCGACCGCTCGGCCGGCTCAGGGCCGCGGCGCGGGCACGTCGTAGAAGTTCAGCGTGAAGGCGATCATCGTGTAGAGGCCCATGAGGCCGACGAGGTCCGAGACCCCGCTCTGCCCATAGGTCGCGAGGACGCGGCGATAGAGGGCATCGGGGACGCGGCGGTGCTCGTGCAACGCCACCGCCAGTTCCCAGGCGACCTGCTCGCGCGGCTCCGGGAAGTCAGGACTTTCGCCGGCCAGTATGGCGGCGACCTGGCGTGCGGTAATGCCGGCATCGAGCGCGTGCCGCTCATGCAAGTGGCGCTCGTATGCCGCCTGCCAGCAGCGCGCGTTGACCAGTATGACGATCTCCCGCTCGCGTCTGGTCAGCGGCGAGGTCTGCGAGACGTAGAACCCGAACGGTTCCACCACGTCGAGGAAGTCCGGGTTGTGCAGCCAGGCGCGCAGGTTGATCGGGATGCGCCCGCGTGGGCCGGACAGCATCCGGCTGACGAACCCGGCCTGGCGTTCGGTCATCTCGTCCGGACGGACCTCGAAAGCGCGGGCGGGCGGTGCGACGACCGCTTCGTTGTCGGGCCTCTCGTTGTCGGGCATGGCGCTACCGCACGAGGCTGAGGTCGAAGGCGGCGCCGGACACCGCCTGGACGGGCGCCCGCAGCCCCTTCGCCTGCACCTGGTCGCGCTGGGCGTTCACCGCCGAGCGGAACTCCGGCGGCGCGCCGATGCGATCGTGGCCCCACAGGCTCGGCCCCGGCAGCTCGCGCGGCTGCCACGTTCGATCATCGAGCAGTTGGCCGCCCCAACCGTATTCAACGGGAAAGCCGCTCGGCGTGTTCAGGTAGAACGATACCATGTGGTCGTTGATGTGCCGCCCGAGGGTGGAATAGATCCGGTCCGGATAGCGCGCCTGGGCCAGGTCATAGGCGCGGCCGACGTCATCAAGGTCCTTCACCTCGATCAGCAGGTGGGCGATGCCATGCCCAGCCCGTTCCGACAGCGCAATGGAGTGGTGGCGACGGTTGCAGCGCAGGAACATGCGTCGGGTCGGCTGCAGAATATAGTCGCTGAGACGAAAGCCCAGGACATCGCGGTAGAACCGCTGGCTGGCCTCGAAGTCGGGCGCCAACAGCACCGCATGTCCGATCCCGAGATCGCCGACCCGAAAGCCGGTCATCGGCCGGCTCGGCGCGAACGGCTCGGGTGCCGCGGCGAGGCCATGATAGAGCTCGATCCGGTAGCCGCCCGGATCGCTCACATGCGCCATGCCCTGAACCTCGCGCGCCGCCAACTCGTCCGCCGTGGCGGGCGAGGCGACGAACCCGCCGGCCCGCAGGTCCGCCATAGCCCGCTCGAGCGCTTCGGCGTCTTCCACTTCGAGGCCAAAGAACGGATCGCCGTCCCGCTGACCGGGCCGCAGCAGAAAGCGATGCACCCTGTCGTCGAGGCGCAACGCCAGTCCGCCGCCGCCGCCGTCCGACCAGGGGGAGGCGTGCGCCCCGAGCATCTCGGTCGCAAAGCCGCGCCAAGCGTCGACGTCCGTGACCGTCAGCCCGACATAGCCCAATGCGCGTATCTGCATGGCGTGTCCATCTCCCTCGTTACGCGGCGGCTTGCGCCTGCGCCGGCACATTTTTCGTTACGCGGTCGGTTGCGAACGTCGCCGCCTTCTCACGGCGTCAGTCTCCCGACCTGCTTACGTTTTATCGACGCAGCTAGCGAAACCCCGCGTGGTCAGTCAGTCGCTAAAAATGGTGACGCAAGTCGTCAAAGCCGTTCCTGCATCGAACTGAGCGGGACGGCGGGGTCAGCCAGGCGATGACGCTCGACCGTCGCGCCCTCCGACACCAGGCGCTTGCCCTGGACGTAGTCCCTGGTCGCATTGACGCAGTCGAGCGCGATCACCCGGCCGTCCCGAAGGTAGACGACCGAGAAACTTCGCTCCGCCGGACGGCCGCGCAGCACCGCCTCGTCATGCCCGATGGACAGCCCGACGGTCTGCAGCCTGATGTCGTACTGGTTCGACCAGAACCACGGCACCGCGTCATAAGCGGCGGCAACGCCGCTGATGACCTTGGCGACGACCATCGCCTGATCGTTGGCATTCTGCACCGATTCGAGCCGGATCATGCCGCACGCGGCGTAGCGGTTGGCGTGCAGCGCGCAGTCGCCGATGGCGAACACGTGAGGCAGGCTGGTCCGGCATTGCGTGTCGACCTCCACGCCGTTCGCGCCGGTCGCCCCGGCGGCGAGCAGCGGCGCCACGGCGGCGACGATGCCGATGCCGACGACCACGATCTCGCACGGCAGCACCTCGCCGTCCTCGAGACGCACGCCGCAGGCGCGGCCGTCGCGTTCCTCGATGCATGCCACCTTGGCGCCGAGCCGCACGTCGACGCCGTGCGCGCGGTGCTCGGCCTCGAAGAACCGCGACAAGGCTTGCCCGGCGACGCGAGCCAGCACCCGGTCCAGCGCCTCGAGCACCGTGACCTGCTTGCCGGCCTTGGCGAGCACCGCCGCCGCCTCCAGGCCGATATAGCCGCCGCCGATGACGACCGCACGCCTCACGGCGCCGAGTTCGCGCCGCATCCGGTCGGCGTCGGCGCGGGTCCGCAGGGTGTGGACCCCGGCCAGGTCGTGCCCGGAACACACCATCCGACGCGGCGCGCCGCCCGTCGCCCAGATCAGGTGGCGGTAGGAGAAGGTTGCGCCGTCCTCGCAGCATACCCGGCGGGACGCGGCGTCCACCGCGGTGACGCGCCGGTTGCACAGGACGGCGATGTCGCGATCCGGCCAGAACTGCGCCGGTCGGATCAGCAATCGCTGCAGGGACTTCTCGCCGGAAAGATACTCCTTGGACAGCGGCGGCCGCTCGTAAGGCAGGTCCGGCTCATCGCCGAGAAGTGCCACCGATCCGGCGAACTTCGCCTGCCGAAGCGCCGCCGCGGCCTGGGCGCCGCCGTGACCGGCGCCGACGATCAGCGCGTCGTAGTGCATCGGGTGATGCGTCGCGTCGTGCGTTGCCGGGACCCGGTCGGCGTCAATGCGCTGCCTCACCGGTGCCTCACTCCTCGGGCGCGACCGTCACGCGCAGCCCGTCGAGCGCCTTGGTGAACGGGATCTGGCACGACAGGCGCGAATTCGGCCTGCGGTGGCTCGAGCTCTCCAGCAAGTCGTTCTCGTCGTCGCCTAGGGCGGGGAGCCGATCCAGGCAGCCCGCATCCACATAGACGTGGCAGGTGGCGCACGAGCAGCAACCGCCGCAGAGCGCCAGCAGTTCATCGATGCCGCCGGCGCGAATGTTCTCCATCACCGACAGCCCGACCTCGCCGTCGATGCGCGTCTCCTCGCCGTCACGGGAATGCACGATCAGAGTGGTCACGGCCATGCTCCAAACTGTCTCGGCAATCGGCGCAACCGGTCAGCGCGCCCGCACTCCTTCGATGGCGGAGATGTCCTGGCCGAGCAGGAAATCGACATGCACCCGGTTGAACAGCTCGGCGTTCTCATACTGCGGCCAGTGCCCGCACTCGTTCATGACGATGAACTCCGCGCCCGGGATCATGTCGGCGATCTCAGCACCTTCGGCCGGCGTCGCCGTAGGATCGTGCGACGTCCACACGACCAGCGTCGGCAGCCGTAACCCCCGATACTGCGCCTCGGTGATCATGTTCGGCCGGCGGATCTCCATTTCCTGCAGGCACATGATCCGCCTCATCGAGTCCGCGAAGCCGGGTTGCGCGTAGATCGCCCGACGCGTCTCGATCAGGTCGTCCGTGACCATCGACTTGTCGCACATCAGGAACTCAAGCCTGGTCCGGATGCGGTCCCAGCTCGGGTCCGACGCCGCCTCGTTGGACAGCTGCCTGAGGCGCCGCATGACGTCCGGATGCGCCGTCCAGCCGCCCGCGGTGTTGAGCACGAGTTTCTCGACCCGGTCGGGATGGTGGACGGCGAGCCACGTGCCGACCCAGCCGCCAAGACTTTCACCCGAGATCATCGCCGTCTTGCGGCCAAGCGCGTCCAGCACTCCTAGCACGTGCCGATTGTAGTCGGGCAGCTGATACTGAAGGTCCGGCTTGTCGGTCCAGCCATGTCCGATCAGGTCGATCGCCACCGTCCAGAAATGCTCGCCATGCTGCGCCAGATTACGGGCATAGGCCTCGGCGTGACCTCCCACGCCATGCAGCAGCAGCAGCAACGGCTTGTCCGGCTCGCCGGACATCAGATAGCGGGTGCGTATTCCGCCCGCGTCGAGAAAGCCCTGGCTGAAGGAAGCCGCCCTGAGATCCGACCAGACGCTGGCATGGGACTGATTGACGAGGCTGGACAACGCATCCTCCCGGACTGCCGGCAAGTCTCTTGGGTTTGCGAGACTCTTCTTCTACTCCGCTGCGCGACGCCGATAACGCTCCGCCGCGAGCACCGTCTGAGCTACGGTCGATCGTTTGCCTTTGCAATCGGCGGCCCGTTTGGCTTTCCACATCGTGAAAAACTAAAGGCGGCGGGCAATCGCCTGCGCGGTCCGTCGCAGTGCGGCAAGCAGGTCAGTATCCGGCAGCGCGCTGAATGACAGGCTCGAGGCGGAGACGGCCGCGACCGCCCGGCCGTCGCGACAGACCGGCACCGCCAGGCATCTCAGATCAGCCTGCACTTCACCGTCATCCGTCGCATAACCGTTCCGCCTCACCTCGGCGAGACAGCCGCGCAGCGCCGGCACGTCGACGATCGTCCGATCGGTCAAGGCGACGAAGGGACCGCTCGCCAGATACAGCGACTGACCCGCTTCGGGCAGATCGGCAAGCAACACCTTTCCGAGCGCGGAACAATACCCCTCGAGCTTGCTGCCCTCCCTGGTCAGGATCGGCGAGTCCGCCGGCTCCTTGACCAGATACGTCACCATCTCGTCGTCCCAGATGCCGAGATGGGCGGTGACGCCGTGCGACGAGGCGAGCGCCCGCAACGGCGTGCGGGCGATGCGGGCGAGCGACGCCTCCCGCCCGGCGCGACCGGCAAGCTCGCCCGCGCCGGGCCCGAGCACGAACACGCCGCGCTCCTGCTTGCGCAGCAATCCGTGCGCGACAAGCGCACTCGCGAGGCGGTGCGCCGTCGCCAGCGGCAAACCAAGGCGGCGGGCGTGCTCGCTCAGCGCCGCGTCCTCGTCCGCCCGCGCGACGGCCCAGAGCAGCGACAGCGCCCGCCCGACGGCATTCGCCCCGGCAAGGCGCTCGTCGATGAGGCGCCCGCCGATGAGACGCTCGTTCATGGAGTGCTCGTTCATGCAATTCCACTCTATGGAAATTCGAACGGCGCAGCAATTGGAGCGGATCGCGATCAACTATAACTTGAACCAGTGCAGGAGGGTTCAGTGAGACAGCTCGAGGACGTCGCGCGCGCCTTGCGGCAGGCCTACGCCAACCAGCCGATCCCGCCGTTGCGGGATGTTCTGGAGCCCGGCGACGCCGAGGGGGCCTACGCCATGCAGGCGATCAACACGCGGTTCTGGCAGCAGGCGGGCCGGCGTGTGGTGGGGCGCAAGGTGGGCCTGACCGCCAAGGCCGTCCAGCGTCAGCTCGGCGTCGATCAGCCCGATTTCGGCGTCCTGTTCGAGGACATGCGCATCGCCGATGGCGGCGTGCTGCCCGCCTCCCGCGTGATCCAGCCCAAGGCCGAGGCGGAAGTCGCCCTGATATTGGCGCACGACCTTGCCGATGGGCAGGTCGATGCCGCCGATGTCGCGGCGGCCACCGCCTATGCGTCGGCCGCGATCGAGATCGTCGACAGCCGGATCATCGATTGGCGGATCAGCTTCGCCGACACCGTGGCCGATAACGGCTCGTCGGCGTTCTTTGTTCTCGGCGCGGCGCAAGTCGCGCTCGACGGCCTTGACCTTTACACGTGCGGGATGGCGCTGACGGTCAATGGCGAGATCGTCTCGGTCGGCGCCGGCGCCGCCTGTCTCGGCCATCCCCTGAACGCCGCCGCCTGGCTCGCGCGCACCTTGGCGAGCAACGGCGATCCGCTTCGCGCCGGCGACGTCGTCCTTGCCGGTGCGCTCGGCCCGATGGTGCCGATCGTGCCAGGCGACCGGGTCGAGGCCAGGATCGGCGGCCTCGGCGCCGTATCCTTCCGCCATGGAGAACGCGCATGAGCCAACACGTGAAGGTGGCCATCATCGGCTCCGGCAACATCGGCACCGACCTGATGATCAAGATCATGCGCGGCTCGACCGTGCTGGAGATCGCAGCACTGGTCGGCATCGATGCGAAATCGGAGGGCTTGCAGCGCGCCGCCCGCCTCGGCGTCGCCACCACCGCCGAGGGCATCGACGGCCTGCAGGCGTTGCCGGTCTGGCCGCAGATCGGCGTCGTGTTCGACGCCACCTCCGCCGCCGCGCATTCCCGCCACAGCGCCGTCGTCACCGGCGCGGGCAAGGTGATGGTGGACCTGACCCCGGCGGCGATCGGGCCCTATGTCGTGCCGGTGGTCAACGGCGAGCGGCACCTCGCCAGCGCCGACGTCAACATGGTCACCTGCGGCGGCCAGGCGACCATCCCGATCGTGGCGGCGGTGTCCTCGCTCGCCACCGTCCACTACGCCGAGATCGTCGCCTCCATCGCGTCGAGGAGCGCCGGCCCCGGCACCCGCGCCAACATCGACGAGTTCACCGAGACCACCGCCCGCGGCCTCGAACAGGTGGGCGGTGCGGCGCGCGCCCGCGCGATCATCATCCTCAACCCCGCCGAACCGCCGATGCTGATGCGCGACACCGTCGTCACGCTGTCCTCCGGTGCGTCGGAGCGCGAGATCGAGGCGGCGATCGAGGCGATGGTGGCCAGGGTGCGCGCCTACGTGCCGGGCTACCGGCTGAAGCAGCGCATACAGTTCGAGCGATTCGGTTCCAACAACCCGGTCAGCATCCCTGGCGTCGGCACCTTCGAGGGACTGAAGACCAGCGTCTTCCTGGAGGTGGAGGGTGCGGCGCACTACCTGCCGGCCTACGCCGGCAACCTCGACATCATGACCTCCGCCGCGCTCGCCACCGCCGAGCGCATCGCGGCGCGCCGCCTGCTCGCGGAAGCCGCGTGATGGCGAACATCCCGCCAGGCAAGCTCTACATCCAGGACGTGACGCTGCGCGACGGCATGCACGCCGTCCGCCATCGTTACGGTGTCGAACACGTGCGCAAGATCGCCAGCGCGCTCGACCGCGCGGGCGTGGACGCGATCGAGGTCGCCCACGGCGACGGGCTGAACGGTTCGTCCTTCACCTACGGCTTCGGCGCCCACACCGACTGGGACTGGATCGCGGCGGCGGCCGAGGTGCTGGAGCACGCCGTCCTCACCACGCTGCTGATCCCCGGCATCGGCACCATCGAGGATTTGCGCCACGCCCACCGGCTCGGCGTCCGCTCGGTCCGGGTCGCCACCCACTGCACGGAAGCCGACATCTCCCGCCAGCATATCGGCGCCGCGCGCGATCTCGGCATGGATACTGTCGGCTTCCTGATGATGAGCCACATGATCGAGCCGGACGCCCTGGCCGCGCAGGGCAGGCTGATGGAATCCTACGGGGCGACCTGCGTCTACGTGACCGACAGCGGCGGCGCGATGGACATGGACGGATTTCGCGCCCGGTTCGAGGCCTTCGACCGGGTGCTGAAGCCGGACACCGAGCGCGGCGTGCATGCGCACCACAATCTCTCGCTCGGCGTCGCCAACTCGCTGGCGGCGGTGCAGGCCGGCGCGACGCGGGTGGACGCGAGCCTCGCCGGCATGGGTGCGGGCGCCGGCAACGCGCCTCTCGAGGTGTTCGTCGCCGCCGCGGAGCGCAAGGGGTGGCAACACGGCACCGACCTCTACGCCCTGATGGACGCCGCCGAGGACCTGGTGCGGCCGCTGCAGGACCGGCCGGTGCGTGTGGACCGCGAGACGCTCAGCCTCGGCTATGCCGGCGTCTACTCGTCCTTCCTGCGCCATGCGGAAAAGGCGTCGGCCGATTACGGCCCCGACACACGCGAGATACTCGTCGAGCTGGGCCGCCGCCGGATGGTCGGCGGTCAGGAGGACATGATCGTCGACGTCGCCCTCGACATCGCGCGCCGCAAGGCGTCCGGACGGGTGCCGCCGCCGTCCTGAGCATCGCGCCTCGGCGCGCGGCCAATGCCGTCACATCGGAGTTTCACGAGATAGCCGCGCCGCGATCCTGAACAACGCAAGGTCGGAGACGACGAAGATCGTCCTGACGGGGGGAACATCAATGCGGTCCATCCTGCGCCTGTCGTCGGCCTCCGCCGTTCTTGCGACCTTGGCGTGCGCCGCGCGCGGTGCCGACGACCCGCAGGCTTTCCCGCCGGCAATCGCATCCGCGCAAGCGACCACCACGTCGCCGGGGATCAACAGCAGCAACGCGCCAGGCGAGCGGACCTTCCACCAGGTGCCGCTCGCCATACCCGCCCCTCCCGCCGTCGGCCTGTTTCCGTCAACCGGCCAGACCTTGTTGAATGACGGGATCGACATTCACGGTCTCGGCTTTTATCACTTCGTCGCCAATCCGAGCGCCGGTGCAGAGACCGGCAACCGCAGCAGTTTCGGGTTCTTCATCCCGCAGATCGATTTCGACCTGCAAAGGCTGATCGGCCTGCAAGGCGGCAGCCTGCACGTCGCGGAATCGCTGTTCCCGCTCAAGAGCAACAACCCCAACATGATCTTCCAGACCGGCGGCGTGCTGACCGGCTATCAGACCGTGCCGATCGGCACGACGCACACGCTGAGCCTGCTGACATACGAACAGAAGCTGCTCGGCGACAGGCTCGAGATCGAGTTCGGCAGGACCAGTCCCTACGAATATTTCTTCCTGCCGAACGGGCTCGACGTGCTCACCCAGACCTCCACCGTGCTCTATGCGGATGGCGATCTTGCCCAGCTGCCCTGGCCGGTCTGGGGCGCTCGCGCCACCTATCACCTGACCCCGCTATGGTATCTGCAAGGCGGCGCGTTCGAGGATAATTTCCGGCGCGCGGTGACGAACGGCACCGATTTCAACGTCGCCGGCGCGACCGGCGCGCAAGTGATCGCCGAGGCCGCCTACCGCAGCGAGTTCGCCGAGGAGGCCTATCCGGCCAATCTCGAGGCCGGCGTCGAATACAACAGCAGCGCCGGCGGCGGCAACATCAAGGGGACGATCGCCCCGTTCAATGCGAACGAGACGGCGGCCAACTATCGTGGCGGCGGCGTCATCTTCTTCCAGGGCAAGAAGGTGATCTGGCGTGGCGTGGCACCGCACGACGCGCCGCCGGCGAACCTCGCCGTCTACGGTTCCGTGAACGCGGCGGTCGACAAGCCGCAGCCGTTCGATTTCGATGCCTTTCTCGGCGTCAACTACGTCGGTTTCCTGCCCAGGCATCCGTTCGATGGGCTCGGCTTTCAGGTGCATTACCAACGCATGAGCCAGATCGAGGCCAGCTTCGAATCTCGCATCGAAACAAGCTTCAGCGGCCGTCCGATCACGCAGCCCCGCGACGGCTATGCCTTCGAGCTGATCGGCAACATCGGGCTCACCCGTTGGGCGGTCTTCGAGCCGTTCGTTGAGTATATCACCGCGCCCGACAGCTACGAATTCGCCTTCCATCCCGACAAGCCGAAGGACGGCTTCATCGGCGGCGCCTATCTGACCGTCTCGATCGGCAACCTGCTCGGCACCAGCCGCAGACCGTTCTGAACGGCGAGACGCGAGCCACCGCGTCCGGCGCTACGCCGGCCGCGCCGCGACGGTCGCCATGCCGGCGATCCAGCCGGGGATGGCCTCGTAGAACTCCTGCTCGAACCGGTATCGCCCGGTGGCGGCCAGCGCGCCGAAGGCCGCGACCCAGGACAGCGTCTCGTTCGCGCCGCGGCCGGCGACGCGCCGGACCTGCTCGGGATCAAGCGCGTCGAGACCGCCGAAATCGCCGGTGCGCAACATGTCGAGGACGCTGCGGTCCCACTCCGGGTTCAGCTCCTGGCACGGCCCCTCGCCCGCCTCCGCCAGCGTTCCCGCCTCCAGCACCCGGCGCTCGCGCGCCTCGCGTGCCTCGGGCGTCGGGTTGCGGCCGCTGATCAGCCCCTCGCGCACTTCCGCCGAGGCGGTCCTGATGTCGGGCAGCGGCGGATCGTGGGACAGCCCGCCAGACGCGGCCAGCAGCACGCGCCTGCCTGAGCGGGCGGCGAACCGCCCGACCGATGCGCCGAGCAGACGCGACCGGCGATAGCTCGGCCAAGGCGGCGCCGCGCCGTTGACGAACACGGGCACGATCGGGATCGAGCGGAAATCACCGAGCATGACCTCCCACATCTGCACGAAGCCGTGATCGACCGGCATTCTGTAAGACAAGGCGACGTCGAACTCGTCCGCCCGGAGGTGGTCGACGAGTTCGAGCGCGGTGCGTTCCGGCACCGGCAGCGATCCCGTGCCGCCGCCCCAGTCGCCGAGCGAGACCGCCCCCGCACCGACGCAGAACGGCGGCATCACGTCGTAGAAAAAGCCATTGAAGTGATCATGCGAAAACTGGACGATGTAGTCGGGCTCGAACCGCCTTACCCAATCCGCCAATTCCGAAAACGCCGCTTCGATGCGCGCTTTCGTCTGCGCGGTGGCGGGGCCGCGGTTGAACAGCGGGGTGTGGGAGGCGGCGACCAGGGCCAGCGACATGGCGAAACTCCTTGCCGATCGGCGCGCCTGCAATCGATCCCGATGCGCGCGCCGACTTTCGGCAGGATAGATACCGCCCGGCTTTGCCTTCACGCCATAAGCAGGCGCATCATGTTCGCAGCTTGAACAAGAGGCGCGGCGCATGCATTCGCCCGTACAAGCCCTGTCGCGAGGACTTCTGACCCTGTCGGCGCTCAACGCCGCCGGGCCGAGCACCGTCCTCGACCTCGCCAGGCGCACGCGCCTCAACCGCACCACTCTGTACCGCCTGCTCGGCACGCTGCAGGACGAGGGCTTCGTCGCCTACGACAGGAACAGCGGCCTGTTCAGCCTGACCCCGCAAGTTCACCGGCTGAGCGACAGCCTGACGACGCGCGACGTTTTCAGCCAGGCGGCGTTGCGGCCGATGCTGGCGCTGCTCCACGCGGTGAACTGGCCCAGCGATTTCGCCGTCTTCGACCGCGGCAGTGTGCTCATCAAGCAGACCACCCACCCGTTCAGCCCGTTCTCGATCCACCGCGCGATGGTCGGCAAGCGGCGCTCCCTGCTCCATAGCGCGCTCGGGCGGGCGATGCTGGCGGCCGCGAGCCCGACGCTGCGCCGCGACATGCTGGAGATCACCGCCGCCGCCGACATCCCGGACGCGACGCTCGCGCGGGATCCCGCCGTGGTCGCGGCGTTGATCGCGCGGGTGCGGCGCGACGGCTATGC
Organism: uncultured Acetobacteraceae bacterium; assembly: GCA_964246775.1. Taxonomy (GTDB): domain Bacteria; phylum Pseudomonadota; class Alphaproteobacteria; order Acetobacterales; family Acetobacteraceae; genus CAXMMR01. The sequence goes on from CAXTSD010000002.1 coordinate 34,449, forward strand.
CTGGTCGATAGGCGAAAGCGAGCCCCGCATCAGCGCCATCGCACTTCCGGTGTTTCACCAAGGCAGCGTCGCCGGCAGCGTCAACCTGATCTTCTTCCGCAGCGCGATGACCCCGTCGACCGCCGCGAGCCGCTACCTTGCCCAACTGAGAGCCGCTGCCGAAAACATCGGGTCCGAGCTGTCCGATTGAGCAATCCGGCCGCGCGCGACAACTAATACCAACGCTCGCTGACCGCGACTCTTGCGGTCAGCGAGCGTTGGTATGCGCGCCGGGTTGGCGGCCGGCGGCGCGCGAGACAAAAACTCTTTCACCAGGGGTCGCGATCAGCGAGCCCTGGTAGAAGTTCGCGGTGGCGGCAAGCGGCAACGGCCAATTGTGTTCGCGCATCGAACATCGGCGACACGGCGATTGCGTTCCCCGGCGCGGCGGGTGCAAGCAGTCGGACAGACATCCGCTCGTCCGAAACGACCGCCGCTGGCGGGGCGAGACGAGCGAAATCAAGCAAGACCGCTCCGACGAGCGGCGAAACCGGGGGATGGCGTGGCAACGCACGGCATCCTGTTCGTCAAAGGGACAAGACCATGATCCTGTATGATTTCTGGTATGTGGGCGCCGTCGCCTCCGAGGTCGGCCGCACGCCGCTCGCCCGGGTGATCTGCGGCATGCCGATCGTGTTCTACCGCACGGAGGCGGGTGATCCGGTGGCGCTGCGCGATTTGTGCTCGCACCGGCGGGCGCCACTCTCGATGGGACGCGCGGTCGGCGACACGATCGAGTGCCCGTATCACGGGCTGCTGTTTGATCCGAACGGTCGCTGCGTTCACATCCCGAGCCAGGACGTCATTCCCGCCCAGGCGCACATCCGAGCCTATCCGGTGCAGGAACGCCAAGGCCTGATCTGGGTCTGGCCGGGCGAGCCGGCGATGGCGGATCCAGAGACGATCCCGGATCTGCCCTGGCGCGAAAGTCCGGAGTGGAACTCCGAGACGATCTACTATTACCACGTCCATGCCAGCCACATACTGATGACCGACAACCTGCTCGATCTCGGCCACGTCGCCTTCATCCATTCGGGCACGATCGGCTTTGACGCCTCACGGCTGAAGGACGACCCGCTGGTGACGCAGGTCAGCGGCGATCAGGTCGTGAACACCCGCGTCATGTCCGACGTGAAGCCGAGCGCCAACGTCCAGCGCTGGGGCAATTTTCCCGGCCTGATCGAGCGGAGCTCGGTCTCGACCTGGTCGCCGCCGTGCAACACGTCGATCCAGTTCCGCAACCGCGACCAGGCGACGAACGTGGAGTTGCGGATCGACCACCTGATCACGCCGGAAAGCGACGACACCCACCATTACTGGGTCTCGGTCTGCCGCAACTTCCGCATCGACGACGCCGCGCTGACCAGGCAGGTCCACGTCGACAATGACGCTGTGCACCAGGAGGACCTGGCCATCGTGGAGGCGCAGCAGCGGATGATCTCCGTATCGGGCAAGTACGCCGACATGCCGATCAAGCAGGACCGGGGATTGATCGCGGCCCACCGCATCATGGACAGGCTGGCGGCAGCCGAGGCGGCGCGGCGTGCGCCCGCCACCCTGTCGGCCGTCCCGGCCGCGAGAGTGCCGGCCTGAGGCGCGCGAGGCGGCGGTGAGCATCGCGGTGTTCCCCCGCCGTCACCGGGATTGTTGAGTGCGCTCAATGGTCCTTGCCGACCACGGCGGGCCCGCCTGCGGCGGCGAGTGGCTGGCGCGCGTGATCGGGGCCATCGGCCGTGGCGAATTTCCGACCGTGCTGTTCGAAGCCCTCAGCGACGGCTTCGGCGTCGACCACGTCGTCGTCTCCACCGTGCGCGGTCGCGGCCAGATGGGCGGCGAGCTGGGGATCATGGCGCAGGCCGGCCGCATGGCCCCACGGATCGCCGAGCGGCTTGCCCACGACTACGTCGATGCTGACTGGTTCAGGCGGGATCCGAACCTGCCACTCGTTCTCGCGACCGGTCCCGAGGTCCGGACAGTCAATCTGGCGATGATCTTCGGCCGCTACTCGCGAGAGTATCGCCGTCGCTTCTTCGATGCGTCCCACATCGTCGACAAGGTCGCCATCTCGGCCCGCATCGAGGACGATCGCTGGCTCTACGCCAATTTCCATCGCCTCGCCGAGAGCGGCCCCTTCGGGCACGCCGAGCGTCACGTCCTCGCGCAACACGGCCCGTTGCTCGCCGCCGCGCTGACACGCCACCACCAGCTCATCAGGTCGGCGAAATCCCTCGACACATCGGCGTCGCACTTCAAGGCGCTCACGCCGCGCGAGCGGGATGTCTGCGCCGCCATTCTCAGAGGCCTGACGCTGCGCGGCGTCGCGGCGTCTCTCGGCGTGTCGTTCAACACCGTGCTGACGCTGCGCCGCCGCGCCTATGCCCGGCTCGGCATCGCGACCGAACGCGAACTCGTCCGCCTCTCACTCGCGCACAGCTGACGCGGTCTATCCACGCCAGATCGCCAGATCGCCGGTCCTGTCACCAAACTTGGCGACAGCGACCGCCAGGTCATCGCCGCACATTCACCGATCGGGACATCACCGCCAAAGCACGCGCGAGCAATCGCCGGTTCCACAAGGGGGAAATCCGAATGTCTGAAACCATGATCCGTCCCACGACGACGGGCTACACGCTCCCGGTCTTCCCGTCCCGCCGCGCGCCGGAACTGGACGGCGAGCGAGCCCGCCATCCGGTCGCGATCATCGGCGCAGGGCTCGCCGGACTGACGGCGGCTTGTGATCTGGCGATGCGCGGTATCCGCGTGGTGGTGCTGGACGAGGACGACACGGTCGGCGTGCGCGGCGCGTCGAGCCGCGCCCTCACCTACGCGCAGCGCAACCTCGAGATGTTCGAGCGCTTCGGCATCTACGACCGCATCGCCGCCAAGGGCAACACCTGGTCGGTCGGCCACGTCATGCGCAACGACGAGGAGCTGTATGCCTTCGATCTGGCCAGCGAGACACTGTCGCGCCAGCCGCCATTCACCAACATCCAGCAGTTCTATGTGGAGTGGTTCCTGGTGGACCGGCTCGCTCTGCTGCCGCTCGCCGACCTCCGCTGGAAGAGCCGCGTCACCGCAATCCGCGCCGGCGACGACGAGGTCGCCCTGGACGTCGCATCGCCGGAAGGGTCGTACACGCTGGCGGCGGACTGGGTGATCGACGCCTCCGGCCTTGGCAGCCTGGTCCGCAAATCGCTCGGCGTCGACGCCCATACCAGCCCGTCAGGCGACCGCTGGTGCATATGCGACGTGCGCTTCGCAAGGCCGGCATCCGCGGAGCGCTACAGCTGGGTCGAGGCGGAGTTCAACGGCGGGCGCGGGGTCTGGCAGCACCAAATGGGCGACAATGTATGGCGCATCGACCACCAGATGCCGACGGACGCCGACCTCGAGGAGATCAGCCGCCCGGAGGTGGTCAGGGCGCGACTGGGCGAGCAGTTCGGACCGGATACCGAGGTCGAGCTGGTCTGGGTCGGCGCCTGGGGATACCGCACGCATCTGCTGGACGTGTTCCGCCACGGCCGGGTGTTCTTCATCGGCGACGCCGCGCACGCGTTCAGCCCGTTCGGCGCGCGCGGCGGCAACAGCGGAATACAGGATGCGGAAAACATCTCGTGGAAGCTCGCGGCGGTCATTCAGGGCCTGGCCGATGCGGCGCTGCTCGAGACCTACAACCTGGAGCGTCGGGCCGCCGCGGTGTTCAACGTGACGACGACGGAACGCAGCGCCCGCTTCGTCGCGCCGCGCAGCCCGTTCGAGCATTCGCTGCGCAACGCGGTGCTGGACCTCGGGCGCCGGCACGCCTTCGCGCGCGGCTTCGTGAACATGGGGCGGATGTCGGTGCCCTACTCCTACGACGCGTCGCCGCTCAGCACCTCGGCCGGCGACGCGTTCCCGAACATCACGCTTGGCCTGCCGGATGGTAGCGAGAGCTCGATCGCGCGCTTGCTGGACGGCGGCGGCACCCGCCTGCTGATCCTCGCCGGCCCGGGGGCGCCGGAGCTGCCGGAGCTGCCATGCTACGTCACCGCCTACGCGGCGGGAGCGGCGGCGGGCGGCCTGCCGGTGCTGACCGGAGACCAGCTGGCCGCCCTGGTGCGGCCCGGCGAGGTGCTCGTCCTGCGCCCCGACCAGCACGTGTCGGCGCGCCTGCAGCGCCCGTCCGCAGCACAGGTCGAAGCAGCACTCCGCCGCACGCTCGGCTTCGACATCAGACAGCACGAGGCGACGCCCGCATGAAATCCGACCCGAACATCCCCGATCCCGACGCGTTCTACGAAGCCCTCATCCGCGCGAACGAAGGGCTGACGGCGGCGGAAAGCCTGTCGCTGATGAACCGGCTCTGCCTGCTGCTGGCAAACCAGATCGGCGATCAGTCAGTGCTGATCCACGCGGTCGCGACGGCCCGGCCCCGCTGACCAGTCACACTCTAACGTTGAAAGCAGACCTGGCGTTGAAAGCGAACCTGGCTGCTTTGGCGGTGTATCAGGCAGACACATCACCGGTGATGTGATACGTTGGCCAGCGTGAGGCTGGTGATGGACACAGACACAATCGTCGCAGCGATGCGAAGCCCGACCGGCGCCTCCGCCGCTCTGTTGCAGGCGGCGCGGCGCGGGCGCGTTACGCTGGCCGCCACGGTGCCGTTGTGTATCGAGTACGAGGATGTGTGCAACCGGCCCGAGCACGTAGCCGCGGCCGAGCTCAACTCGGCCGACCTTGCCGTGTTCCTCGACGCGGTGATGGACCTGGTGGAGCCGGTGGATGTCTGGTTTCTCTGGCGTCCGCAGTTGCGCGACCCTGGCGACGAACTGGTGCTGGAGGCGGCGGTGAACGGCCGCGCGCCGGTGATCGCCACCTTCAACCGGCGCGACTTCCGACCGGCGGCCGACCGCTTCGGCATAGACGTCCTGCTACCAGCAGAAGCGATCCGGAGAGTGCCATGACGGCCAGAACCTCGACCTACCCGCTCCGCCTGCCCGTCTCGATCAAGAGCGAGGCGGAAAAGCTGGCAGCCGCCGAGGGCACCAGCCTCAACCAGTTCGTCGCCACGGCGGTGGCCGAGAAGGTGGCCGCCCTGCGCACGGCCAGCTATTTCGCCGAGCGCCGCGGCCATGCCGATTGGCAGGCGTTCGACCGGTTGATGAGCCGCAAGGGTGGCGAGCCACCTCGTCCGGGAGACGAGCTGCCGGAAGGCTGACAGCCAGGGGCGCTTCGGCCTTGCGCTAAAGCATGACCGGCTCACTTTCGTTCACCGGCCCTGCTTTAGCCGTTGTCAGAGCGGCTGATCACGTTTCAGGTTAAGTCAACCTGAAACGATCAGGCGCTAGGCGAGGCTGCCGATCGTGTCGAGCTCGCGCGCGGCATCGTCCGGCAGCGCGCATTCCGCGGCGGCGAGGTTCTCCCGCAGATGGGCGACGGAGGAGGTGCCGGGGATCAGCAGGATATTGGGCGCCCGGGCGACCAGCCAGGCGAGTGCGACCTGCATCGGCGTCGCGCCGAGGCGGGCGGCGACCTCGGATAGGGCCGAGGACTGCAGCGGTTGGAAGCCGCCGAGCGGAAAATACGGCACGTAGGCGATGCCGTCGCCGGCGAGGCCGTCGATCAGGGCGTCGTCGTCGCGATGCGCCAGATTGTAATGGTTCTGCACGCAGGCGATCTCGCAGATCCGCCGCCCCTCGGCTACCTGCGACGCAGTGACGTTGCTCAGCCCGACATGGCGCACCAGGCCCTGGCGCCGCAATTCGGCAAGCGCGCTGAGAGGCGCCTCGATCGAACCCTCGACCGGGTGATGCGGGTTGAGCATGACGCGCAGGTTGACGACGTCGAGCACGTCGCGGCCGAGATTGCGCAGGTTGTCGTGCACCGCCTGCCGCAGCTCTTCAGGCGAGAACGCCGGGTGCCACGACTTGTCCTCGCCGCGCCGGGCGCCGACCTTGGTGACGATGACGAGGTCGTCGGGATACGGGTGCAGCGCCTCGCGGATAAGCTGGTTCACCACGTGCGGACCATAGAAATCGCTGGTGTCGATGTGGTTGACGCCGCTCGCCACCGCCTCGCGCAGCACCGCCAGCGCGGCGCCGCGATCCTTCGGCGGCCCGAACACGCCGGGGCCGGCGAGCTGCATGGCGCCGTAGCCGAGCCGATGCACGGTGCGGCCGCCGAGCGTGTAGGCGCCGGACTGGTCGATGCTGGGCATGGTGCTGTTCCTTCCAGGACGATCAAGACGATCGAAACAATCAAGACGGCGTAATCAAGACGGGGCAGGGC
>CAXTSD010000003.1:0-29405 GCA_964246775.1 uncultured Acetobacteraceae bacterium
CTCCGGCGCCACCGTGATGAAGGCGTTGAGGCGCGGGTTGAGCGCCGCGACGGCGTCCAGGTGGGCCACCGTCAGCTCGCGCGCGGAGAACGATCTTTGCAGCAGCCCGTCGCGGGCATCGGCAAGGCTGAGGTCGGTGAGGGCCATCACTCCACCACCTTGGGCACCGCATAGAACGGACCTGCCCGCTCCGGCGCGTTGGCGAGCACGCGCTCGGCATAGGCGCCGTCCGTCACCTTGTCCTCGCGCATCCTGAGCGCGATCTGCGCGCCGCCGGCGAGCGGCTGCACGCCCTCGACGTCGACCTCGCCGAGCTGCTCGATCCAGCCGAGTATGCCGCCGAGATCGGCCTGCAGCCGGGCGATCTCGGCGTCCTCCACCCGGATGCGGGCAAGGCGGGCGATGCGTCGAACCGTTGCGGCGTCGAGCGTCATGCGAGCCGATCCTTGCGAAAACGTGAAGCGGCGGACCATACCGGCGGCGATGTCGCTGTTCAACCTGACCGAGCTACGCCGCGACCTGCCGCGCAACGCCCGCCTGATCGGGCTCGACCCCGGACGACGGGTCATCGGGGTCGCGCTGTCCGATGTCGGGCTGAGGCTGGCGAGCCCGTACGCCCAATTGCCTCGGGGCAAGCTCGGACAGACCGCCCGCGAGATCGCCGCCATTGCGGGACGCGAGACGGCGGCCGGCCTGGTCGTCGGGCTGCCGCTGTCGATGGATGGCAGCTTCGGCCCGGCGGCGCAGGCGGCGCGCGACTGGGCCCGGGCGCTGTCGGACCTCCTCGGGCTGCCCGCCGCGATGTGGGACGAGCGGCTGAGTTCGGCCGCGGTCAACCGGATGCTGGTCGGCGAGATGGACGCGACACGCGCCCGCCGGGCTCGCGCCGTCGACAAGCTTGCCGCCGCCTACCTGCTGCAAGCGGCGCTCGACGCCAGCCGACCGACGTGAGTGTGGCAGTCCTGCCACAGAAAACTCCACACTTGATTCTATGCAGCTTGGTGTTTTCCGGATCGCTTTCACAACCGCGTTATCCGGCGTGGCATCTCGGCATAAATGTCACAGCCTTGTGTCGAAACGGCACAGGATCGAGACGCCAACGTCACGGTCAAGCCGGGAATCGCGAGCTTGTCGTAACGAAACTGCGACCGCGGCGCTTCTGGACGGCTTGCCCGCCGGCGCGCCCAACTCTCGAAGCTGCAGTCCAGGCCTCGAGATTTTGCAATTGGTGTGATGGCGCCGCGGTCTTGGTGGCGCAGTTTCGGGCTGAACGTGACGGGCGGCACAGGGCGTTCCGAACGCCGACCTGTCATGATGCAGCGGCGCACTGCTTTCCGTGACGCCGGGCGGCTGATCCTGTATGTCCCGGTTGCAGTCGGCGCGCCGGAGTTTGCCGGGACGCGGCGGCGAGCCGGAGACAGGAGATTGGGTCGGACTGAGTGTGGTTTTCCTGCCACGCATGGAGCAGAACACGTCGCCAGCGGCGGAAACCACTCTTATGCGGCAACCACTCGGACCGTATTTTCCTTACCGTCGTGCTCGCGTGTCGTATCTCCCGCCCCCAACGGGACGCCGCCGCGCCGACTGATATGAAGGACTGAAGCGATGCGTATGCGACATGTACTCCTGGCGACCACGGTGGTCGCTGCTGCCGGTCTCGGCGCGGCACGGGCTGACACGGTCACCGGGCCGTACATCAGCCTCGGCGCCGGCTACAACCTGCATATGGACGAGGGTGTGCACTTCTCCCGGGTGACCAATACCTCGGGCGGGCACTATTCGTTCGGCGACGGCTACCAGGGCCAGGGCAGCCTCGGCTACGGGCTCGGCAACGGGCTGCGCGTCGAGCTCGAGGGCAACTACCTCTACAACAACATCAACGAACTCGGCGGCGCCGCGACGCCCGGCAGCACCACCGGCCACCAGGAGAGCTACGGCGCCCTGGTCAACGTGCTGTATGACCTCGACCTGTCGAAGTATGGCATACCCACGTTCGGCATCGCGCCTTACGTCGGCGTCGGCGCCGGCTATGAGTGGACGCATCTCAGCCCGCTGACGACGGTGAGCGCGAACGCGGTCGACCGGGTTGGCGGCACCAACGGCAGCTTCGCCTATCAGGGCATCGTCGGCATCGCCTACCCGCTCGACGACCTCACCCCGGGCCTTGCCGCCACTCTTGAATACCGCTTCCTCGGCACCCTCAACCAGGATGCCTACCAGGACACCCACTACCAGCGCTACGGCGTGAACAAGGGCAATGCCGACTTCACCGACAACTTCAACCACACCTTGATGGTCGGCCTGCGCTACGCCCTGTATCAGCCGGAAGAGGCGCCGCCGCCGGCGCCGGCCCCGGTCGTCGCGCCGGCGCCTGAGCCCGCCCGCACCTATCTCGTGTTCTTCGACTGGGATCGGGCTGACCTGACGCAGCGTGCGCGCCAGATCATCAGCGAGGCGGCGCAGGCGTCGACCCGAGTGCAGACGACCCGCATCGAGGTCAACGGCTACACCGACCTCTCCGGCACCGCCGCCTACAACCAGCGCCTGTCGGTCCGGCGCGCCCGGTCCGTCGAGGCCGAGCTGGTGCGTGACGGCGTGCAGCGCTCGGAGATCTCGATCCACGGCTACGGCGAGCGGAACCCGTTGGTGCCGACCGCCAAGGGCGTACGCGAGCCGCAGAACCGGCGCGTCGAGATCATCCTGCACTAACACTGGGCCGTTGCTCCTGCCCGACGCGGCAGGCTCGGATGATGATCGAGGGACGCCGCGAGGCGTCCCTCTTTTCATGCCGCCGCCTCGAGAGGCATGGCGGCCGGCCCGCATCGCTTGCTACCATCCGAGCCTAGTGTCCCGATTCAGAAATTCGAAGGCGAATTTCCGGGACACTAGCTGTTTGTTTTCAGTGGCCTGCTGATCCCTGAAACACAAGCGTATTTCAGGGCAGGACACTAGAGGCTACGCCACGCGGATGCAGGCACGAGGCTTCAACCTAAGCGACCTGAAGCCCGCGCTGCTGCGCGCCGGAGAGTATCGGCTGCGTCTGCTGCTGCGGCTACGCATCGTCCGCTTCGGCCTGGTCGGGGTTGCCGGCTTCTTCGTCGACACCGCGACCTTCTATGCCTTGCTGCACGCGCTCGGCCATTACGGCGCCGCCGCGGCCTCGTTCTTCGTCGCCGCCACCTCGGGCTGGCTGATGAACCGCAGCTTCACGTTTCGCGGGGTGATGCGGGGCTCGATGCTGCGCCAGTGGGCGCTCTACCTCGCCGCCAACTCCGCCGGCGCGGCGCTCAACCGCGGCACGTTCACGCTGCTCACCATCTTCGTGCCGGTGTGCTTCACCCACCCGGTCCTCGCACTCGCCGCCGGCGCGCTGAGCGGCATGGTCGCGAATTTCACGCTGTCCCGACGCGTCGTGTTCCGCTAACCGTGCCGGACGCCAATCATCCCGATGGTCCGGACCGCGTCGCGGCGACGGCCGCCGCCGCGCTCGGCTCCACCGATGGCGGCCTCGCGGTCCTGATCCCCTGCCGCAACGAGCGCGTCGCCATCGGCGGCGTCGTCGCCGGCTTCCGCGCCGCCCTGCCGGACGCCGCCATCTACGTCTACGACAACCATTCGACGGACGGCACCGCGGACGCCGCCCGCGCCGCCGGCGCCATCGTCCGCTTCGAGGCGCTGGCCGGCAAAGGCAACGTCGTGCGACGCATGTTCGCCGACATCGAGGCGGAAATCTACCTGCTCGTCGACGGCGACGGCACCTACGATCCCGCCACCGCACCCGCCATGGTCGCCGCCCTCGCCGACGGGCCGCTCGACATGGTCACCGGCAGCCGGGTGGCGGCGCAACCGGACGCCTGGCGCTCCGGCCACCACTTCGGCAATGTCCTGCTCACCTCGCTGGTCAGCCGCATCTTCGGCGCCCGCGTCTCCGACGTGCTCTCCGGCTACCGGGTGTTCTCGCGCCGCTTCGTCAAATCCTTCCCCGCCTTGGCCTCCGGGTTCGAGACCGAGACCGAGTTCACGGTCCATGCGCTCGAACTCGCGATGCCGGTCGGCGAGCTGCCGACGCAGTATCGCGAGCGTCCCGCCGGCTCGAACTCCAAGCTGCGCACCTATATCGACGGCTGGCGCATACTGGGCACGATCCTGCGGCTGGTGAAGGACCAGCGGCCGCTGCAGTTCTTCTCTGTCGCCAGCGCGCTGCTGCTCGGCATCGGCCTCGGCCTCGGATTGCCCGTCGTCGTCGAGTATTTGCATACGCATCTGGTGCCGCGCCTGCCGACCGCGGTGCTGGCCACCGGCTTCATCGGCCTCGCCTGCCTGAGCTCGGCCTGCGGCCTGATCCTCGACAGCGTCGCCCGCGGCCGCAAGGAGATCAAGCGGCTGGCCTATCTTGCCATTCCGGCCGTCTCGGGGCGGGTGACGGAAAGGCAAGTGGAAGAAAGCAAGGCCAAAGACTTCGTCTCTGGACTCTGATCAAAGGCGGAGCCTTTGAAATCCAGTTTATTAAACGGATTTTAAAGGCTCCGCCTTTAACGGGTCGAGGGCAGAGCCCTCGCCTTTACTTGCCTTCAGTGAGCATCCGCCAAAGGAAAGCTGGTCTCCCACCCCCCGCCCAGCGCCTTGTAGAGCTGCACCAGGTTGGTCGATACGGAGGCGGTGCTGCTGGCGGCGGATTGCTCGGCGCTGAGCAGGGTACGCTGCGCATCGAGCGTGTTGAGGAAATCCGACACGCCGGCGGCGTAGCGCGTGCGCGCGAGGTCGAGCGCGCGCTCGGAGGCAGCGACGGCGGCCCGCAGGCTCTGCTGGCGGCGCTGCTCGTCGGCATAGGCGGTAAGCGCGTTATCGACGTCGTGCAGCGCCTGCAGCACCGTCGATTGATAGTTGATCGCCGCTTCCTGCTGCTGCGCCTTGCGGAGCAGCAGCGTGCCGCGCAACCGGCCGCCCTCGAAGATCGGCAGGGTGATGGAGGGGCCGAGCGCGTATTGCCGGGCGTTCCAGTTGCCGAGATTCTTGAACTGCAGCGCCTGCAGGCTGAGGCTGCCGGACAGGGTGATGCGGGGAAAGAAATCGGCGACCGCGACCCCGACGTCGGCCGTTGCCGAATGCAGTTGCGCCTCCGCCTCGCGTATGTCGGGACGCCGCCGCGCAAGCTCGGACGGCAGGCCAACCGGCACCGTCGGCGGCGCCGGCGGCACTGGCGCCGGGGTGCTGAGCTCGGCGGTCAACGCGCCCGGGGTGAGTGCGAGCAGGAAGCTCAGCGAGTTGATCGATTCCGCGATCTGCTGCTCGATCTGCGGCAGCTGGCTCTCTGTCGAGGCGAGCTGCGCCGCGGCGTTGGCGACATCGAGCTCGGTGGTGACGCCGCCCTCGTAGCGCTGGCGGGTGAGCGTGAGGGTCGCCTGCTCGCTGCCGATGTTTCTCTGCACGATATCGAGTATGGTCTGCTGACCGCGCAGGTTGACGTAGTCGCGCGCGACCTCGGCGAGCACCGAGAGCAGCATGTTGCGGCGCGCTTCGACCGAGGCCTCGACCGAGGCGTCGGCGCCCTCGATCTCGCGACGCACCCGGCCCCACAGATCGAGCTCCCAGGAGGCGTCAAAGCCATACTGCCAGAGGTTGAACGGCGGTGCGGCGGCGCCTGTCGCCGCACCCGGCAGCGGCACGACGCCGAAACCGCCGGCGCCGTTTGCCGAGCTGCCGATCACGCCCTCGGAGCCGGTCTGCCCGACATTGCTGCCGCTGGTCGCCGTGCCGCTGCTCGAGCCGGAGCCGAGGAAACTGAGCAGGCCGCGGTTGGAGGCCTTCTCCCGCGTGTAGGAGCCGTTGCCGTTCAATTGCGGGAACTGGTCGGCGGCGGCGATGCGCCGCTGCGAGCGGCTTTCGGCCAGGCGCAGGCCGGCGGTGCGCACGTTGAGGTTGGCGCTGCCGACGCCTATATCCATCTACCTCACTTAGGTGTCGTTAAAAAATTAAAACCACGCCGGATCGATCGGCTCGGCGACGGTGACGCTCAGCGGTTGCACCGGTTTCGGACGGCTCGCGAACCATGACGCCGGCGAGAACAGCGTCGGCGGCTTGAAGTCCGGTCCGACGCTGCAGCCGCCGAGCAGGCAGAGCAACAGGCCGGCGATCGGCGCGAGGCCCATCGGCGCCAAGCAACGTGGCGTCCACGCGCGCGCGGCCGGACGAGAGGGTCGGGACACAGCAGGCCGCTCCTTGAACGCGGGTCGACCGGCCGCCCGCCTTTGCGGGCTGTGTGCGCTGACCGATCGGTTCGGTCAATATTGACAGGCTTGCCGGTTGTGCGTGATCGTCAGCCTGACAGGCTGCCGGCGTCAGGCATGCTCGGGGATGGCAGGCCGATGAACGATACCGATGTCCTCTCGCCGGAGAAGCAGCGGCAGATACTGACCGGCGCCGCCTCGATCTTCGCGCAGGACGGTTACGAAGGCGCCAGCATGTCGCGTATCGCCGGCGAGGCCGGCGTCTCCAAGGGCACGCTGTACAACTACTTCAACGGCAAGGCCGAGCTGTTCCGCGCCTTCATCGAGCAGGAGTGCGGCCGCACTCTCGTCGCGATGTTCGCCGAGCCGGATCCTGACCAGTCGATCGAGGCGTCGCTGCACGGCATCGGCAGCCGCATCGTCAGCACGCTGCTGTCGGATGCCGGGCTCACCGTCTACCGCATCGTCATTTCGGAGGCGCCGAAATTCCCCGCCCTCGCCCGCTTCTATTACGACTCCGGCCCGGCCCGCATGCTGGAGGTGATGACGCGCTGGCTGCACGGCGAGGTCGTCCGCGGCCGGCTCAGCATCGAGGACCCCTCCTTCGCGGCGCACCAGTTCTTCTGTCTGTGCCAGACCCGGGTCTGGCTGCAGCGCCGGCTGCATCTTGTCGCGTCCGTCACCGACGAGGAGCGCGAGCGGGTGGTCAGCGCCGCGGTGCTGGTGTTCCTCAATACGTACGGCGCGCCGGCTGGGCGGAAATAAAGTCGTCGGCGGCCCGGTTACGTTCGGTAATCGGTAACACATAGCGGTCAGACTGCGGCGGACCTAGGTTGCGCCGCACAAGGCCCTCGCCGCCTACACCTGCGCGCGTGCTGCTGAAGACGGAAGAGGATGGATGGACGAACGCGTCGGCAGGCCGATCGAGCACGCAACAGGGCAGCGCACGCTGCGTCGCCGCCGTCGGCTGCCATGGGTGCTCCTGCTGATCGTGCTGGTCATCGTCGGCATCATCCTGTGGCGCCACCCCTGGACAACGGGTCAGACGCCAGCGTCCGGCCGGCATGGCGGCGCCGCCGATCAGGCGCAGTCGGTCGGCACCGCCACCGCAGCGTTCGGCGACGTGAAGCTGGTGATGAGCGGCCTCGGCACGGTGACGCCGCTCGCCACGGTGACGGTGCGCACGCAGATCAACGGCATCCTGCAGCAGGTCGCCTTCACCGAGGGCCAGATGGTCCATCGCGGCGACTTCCTCGCACAGATCGACCCGCGGCCGTATCAGGCGCTGCTCGAGCAGGCGCAGGGAGCGCTGGCGCGCGACCAGGCCCTGCTGCGCGACGCGAGATTGAACCTGCAGCGCTACGCCACGCTCAACCGCCAGGACAGCATCTCGCGCCAGCAAGTCGACACCCAGCACTCGCTCGTCGACCAGTATGTCGGCACGGTGCTGACCGACCAGGCGGCGATCGACACCCAGCGCATCAATCTCGCCTACTGCCACATCATCTCCCCGGTCGACGGTCGCGTCGGCCTGCGCCAGGTCGATGCCGGCAACTACGTCACCACGGCGGACGCGAACGGCATCGTCGTGGTCACCAAGCTGCACCCGATCTCGGTCATCTTCACCCTGCCCGAGGACGACCTGCCGCAGATTGAGCGCCGGATGGCGGCCGGCGAGAGCCTGCCGGTCAGCGCCTGGGACCGCGGCAACAGCGCGCAGATCTCGACCGGCGCGCTCGAGACGATCGACAACGTGATCGACGTGACGACCGGCACGGTGCGGCTGCGCGCGACCTTCGCAAATGCCGACAATGCGTTGTTTCCGAACCAGTTCGTCAACGCGAAGCTGCTGGTCGATACGCTGCGCGGCGCCGTGCTGGTGCCGAACCCGGCGGTGCAGACCGGCACGCCGGGCAGCTTCGTCTATCTGGTGAAGCCGGACGACACGGCGGCGATGCGGGTGATCAAGACCGGCCCGTCGGATGCCGCCAACACGGCGGTATCCTCGGGGCTGCAGGCGGGCGACGTCGTCGTCGTCGACGGCGCCGACCGGTTGAAGGACGGCAGCAAGGTCCGCGTGCCGCAGCATCCGGCCAGCGAGGCGGCCAGCGAGGAGCAGCGGCACGAGGCGCAGCGGCAGCATCGGCGCGGCCAGGCGAGCGCTGCCGATGGGCAGGCGACGACCGCGCCCGCCGGCGGTCCGCAATCAGCCGCGCCGCCCGACCAGGCGGTGCAGCCGGACACGTCGAAGCCGCAAGGTCGCTCGCCATCGGATCAGCGCTGAAAGCTGGACGCGCGTGAACCCGTCCCGACTGTTCATCCTGCGCCCGGTGGCGACGACGCTGCTGATGGTGGCGATCCTGATGGTCGGCCTCGTCGCCTACCACTTCCTGCCGCTCTCGGCGCTGCCAGAGGTCGACTATCCGACGATCGAGGTGCAGACCTTCTATCCCGGCGCCAGCCCGGAGGTGATGACCTCCTCGGTGACGGCGCCGCTCGAGCGGCAGTTCGGCCAGATGCCGGGCCTCAACCAGATGTCGTCGCAATCCTCGGCCGGCGCCTCGGTGCTGACCTTGCGCTTCGACCTCGACCTCAATCTCGACATCGCCGAGCAGGAGGTGCAGGCGGCGATCAACGCCGCCGGCAACCTGCTGCCGGCCGACCTGCCGGCGCCGCCGATCTACGCCAAGGTCAATCCCGCCGACGCGCCGATCCTCACCCTCGGCATCACCAGCAAGACCCTGCCGCTCACCCAGATGGAGGACATGGCCGACACGCTGCTGGCGCAAAAAATCAGTCAGGTCGCCGGCGTCGGCCTGGTCACGCTCAGCGGCGGCCATCGGCCGGCGGTGCGGGTGGAGGCCAACCCGCGCGCGCTCGCCGCCTACGGGCTCAATATCGACGACCTGCGCACGACGCTCGGCAACCTCAACGTGAATACGCCGAAGGGCAGCTTCGACGGCCCGGCGCGCTCCTACACGATCAACGCCAACGACCAGTTGCGCAGCCCCGACGGCTACCTCGACAGCGTGATCGCCTATCGCAACGGCGCGCCGGTGCACCTGCGCGATGTCGCGACCGCCGTCTCCGGCGCCGAGAACGACCGGCTGGAAGCCTGGATGAACCGGACGCCGGCGATCATCCTCAACGTACAGCGCCAGCCAGGCGCCAACGTCATCGCCGTCGTCGACAGCATCAAGGCGCTGCTGCCGCAACTGACCGCGACGGTGCCCGCAGCGCTTTCGGTGACCCCGCTGACCGACCGCACGGTGACGATCCGCGCCTCGGTCGCCGATGTCGAGCTCGAGCTCGGCCTGTCGATCCTGCTCGTCGTGCTGGTGATCTTCGTCTTCCTGCGCAACGTCCCGGCGACGCTGATCCCGGCGTTGTCGGTGCCGCTGTCCCTGGTCGGCACGCTGAGCGCGATGTATCTCTGGGGCTTCAGCCTCGACAACCTGTCGCTGATGGCGCTCACCGTCGCCACCGGCTTCGTCGTCGACGACAGCATCGTGATGATCGAGAACGTCGCCCGCTTCGTCGAGATGGGCGAGACGCCGCTCGCGGCGGCGCTCAAGGGTGCGGGGCAGATCGGCTTCACCATCATCTCGCTCACCGTGTCGCTGCTTGCGGTGCTGATCCCGCTGCTGTTCATGGGCGACGTCGTCGGCCGGCTGTTCCACGAATTCGCGATCACGCTCGCCGTCACCATCGTCATCTCGGCGGTGGTCTCGCTCACCTTGGTGCCGATGCTGTGCGCCCGGCTGCTCCGCCAGCGCGACGACGAGCGCCGCCCGGGGCGCATCGGGACCGCCACGGCACGCCTGTTCGACCGCGTGATCTCGCTCTACAGCGGCGCGCTCGACACCGTGCTTGATCACCAGGCGCTCACCCTGCTGGCGGCCACGGTCACGGTCGCGCTCACCGTCGGCCTCTACGTCGTGATCCCCAAGGGGTTCTTCCCGGTGCAGGATACCGGCCTGATCGAAGGCGTGTCGCAGGCGGCGCAGAGCACCTCGTACGGCGCCATGGCGACCGTGCAGCAGCGTCTCGCCGAGCGCATCCTGCGTGATCCGGACGTCGCCGGCCTGTCATCGTTCATCGGCGTCGACGGCACCAACACGACGCTGAACGCCGGGCGCTTCCTGATCAACCTGAAGCCGAAGGACAGCCGCACCGCCAGCGCCGCCGCGATCGCCCGCCGGCTACAGGACGACACCGCGGACGTGACCGGTGCGAGGCTGTTCCTGCAGCCGGTGCAGGATCTGGCGATCGACAGCTCGGTCAGCGCCACCCAGTATCAGTTCGTGCTCACCGACGTGAACGCCGACGAGTTCAAGACCTGGGTGCCGAAGCTCACCGCCAAGCTGCAGACGCTGCCGCAGCTCGCCGACGTCGCCTCCGACCTGCAGGCCAGCGGGCTTGGCCTGTATCTCGACATCGACCGGCCCACCGCGGCGCGCTTCGGCATCACCCCGGCGACGGTCGACAACGCGCTCTACGACGCCTTCGGCCAGCGCATCGTCTCGACGATCTTCACCCAGTCGAACCAGTACCGGGTCATCCTGCAGGCCGACCGCTCGCTCGCGCCGGGACCAGAGGCGCTGAACGGCCTTTATCTGCCCTCGTCGACTGCGAGCAACGGCCAGGTGCCGCTCTCGGCCATCGTTCACGTCTCGACGCGGGCGGTGCCGCTGGTGGTGAGCCATGTCGGCCAGTTCCCGGCCTCGACGATCTCGTTCAATCTCGCCCCCGGCGCCTCGCTCGGCGCGGCGACGAACGCGATCCTGCAAGCCGAGCGCGAGCTCGCCATGCCGGACAGCCTGCAGACCAGTTTCGAGGGCGCCGCACTCGCCTTCCAGTCCTCGCTCGGCAACGAGCTGCTGCTCGTGCTCGCCGCCGTCGCCACGATGTACATCGTGCTCGGCGTGCTCTACGAGAGCTTCATCCACCCGATCACCATACTCTCCACCCTGCCCTCCGCCGGCCTCGGCGCGCTGGTGGCGCTGATGCTGGCGGGCGCCGATCTCGACGTGATCGGCATCATCGGCATCGTGCTGCTGATCGGCATCGTGAAGAAGAACGCGATCATGATGGTCGACTTCGCCATCGAGGCCGAGCGCGAGGAGCGCCTGCCGCCGCGCGCCGCCATCCACCGCGCCAGCGTGCTGCGCTTCCGCCCGATCCTGATGACGACGCTCGCCGCGCTGTTCGGCGCCCTGCCGCTGATGCTCGGCAGCGGCACCGGCTCCGAGCTGCGCCGCCCGCTTGGCATCGCGATCGTCGGCGGCCTGATCGTGAGCCAGGTGCTGACCCTGTTCACCACCCCCGTCATCTACCTGATGTTCGACAGCATCGCCGTGCGTTTCGGCCGCCGTCATCCCTCGGCGCCGCCGGCGACCAGCCTGCCGAGCCCCGCAGAGTGAACATCTCCGCCCCGTTCATCGCCCGGCCGGTCGCGACCACGCTGCTCACCGTCGCAATCGCCGTCGCCGGCCTGTTCGCCTACGTCCGGTTGCCGGTCGCGCCGCTGCCGCAGGTGGACTTCCCGACCATCCAGGTGCAGGCGCAGTTGCCCGGCGCCAGCCCGGAGACGATGTCGACCTCGGTTGCCGCCCCGCTCGAGCGTCATCTCGGCCAGATCGCCGACGTCGACGAGATGACGTCGCAGAGCTCGACCGGCACCACGCGGCTGGTGCTGCAGTTCGGCCTCAACCGCAACATCGACGGCGCCGCCCGCGACGTGCAGGCCGCGATCAACGCCGCGCGGGCCGACCTGCCGACGGCACTGCGCCAGAACCCGACCTACAAGAAGGTCAACCCGGCCGACAGCCCGATCATGGTGCTGTGCCTGACCAGCAAGACGCTGAAGCGCGGCCAGCTTTACGACTCCGCGGCGACCGTGCTGCAGCAGAAGCTGTCGCAGCTCGCCGGCATCGGCGAGGTCGATGTCGGCGGCTCGTCGCTGCCGGCGGTGCGCGTCGATCTCAACCCCGGCCCGCTGTTCAAATACGGCATCGGCCTCGAGGACGTGCGCGCCGCCCTCGCCTCGGCGAACGCGAACAGTCCGAAAGGCGCGATCGAGAGCGCCTCCAGCCACTTCCAGATCTACACCAACGACCAGGCGCGGCACGCCGCCGACTACAAGGGCCTCGTCATCGCCTATCGCGACGGCGCCGCCGTGCATCTCGAGGACGTCGCCGACGTCGAGGACAGCGTCGAGGATTTGCGCAATGCCGGGCTCTACAACGGCGAGCCGGCGGTCACCGTCATCCTGTATCGTCAGCCCGGCGCCAATATCATCAAGACAGTCGACGGCGTGCTCGCGTTGCTGCCAGGATTGCGCGCCTCGCTGCCGGGCGACGTCGCGCTCAACATCGCGCTCGATCGCACGCCGTCGATACGCGCCTCGCTCGCCGACACCCAGCGCACGCTGATCATCGCCATCGTGCTGGTGACGCTGGTGGTGTTCGCGTTCCTGCGCGACTGGCGGGCGACGCTGATCCCGTCCATCGCCGTTCCGGTCTCGATCATCGGCACCTTCGCGGCGATGAAGCTGCTCGGCTTCAGCCTCGACATACTGTCGCTGATGGCGCTCACCATCTCGACCGGGTTCGTCGTCGACGACGCGATCGTGGTGCTCGAGAACATCTCGCGCCACATGGAGGCCGGCGTGCCGCGCGTAGAGGCCGCGGTCAGGGGCGCCGGCGAGGTCGGGTTTACCGTGCTGTCGATCAGCCTGTCGCTGGTCGCGGTGTTCCTGCCGATCCTGCTGATGGGCGGCATCGTCGGCCGGCTGTTCCGCGAGTTTGCCCTCACCCTGTCGCTCGCCATCATGGTCTCGCTCGTGCTGTCGCTGACGACGACGCCGATGCTGTGCGCGCTGTTCCTGCGCGTGCCGGATCCGCACCGGGCTCGCGGCCTCGCCTATCGGGCAAGCGAACGCGTGTTTGTCGCAATGCAGGCGTTCTACGAGGACACGCTCGACGTCGCGCTGCGCCACGGCCGGCTCGTTCTGCTCACCCTGCTCGCCGCCGTGGCGCTCAACGTCGTGCTCTTCCGCATCGTGCCGAAAGGCTTCTTCCCGCAGCAGGATACCGGCACGCTGATCGGCGGCATCCAGGCCGACCAGAGCATCTCGTTCCAGCTGATGCGCCTCAAGCTCGCCGATTTCGTGCGCATCGTGAAAGCCGACCCGGCAGTCAGTTCCGCCGTCGGTTTCACCGGTGGGCGGACCACCAACTCCGGTTTCGTCTTCGTCGCCCTCAAGCCGCGCGACGAGCGCGACGCCACCGGCCAGCAGGTCATCGCCAGGCTGCGCCCGAAACTCGCCCGCGTCGCCGGCGCCCAGCTTTTCCTGCAGGACTCTCAGGATATCCGCACCGGCGGCCGGCAAAGCAATGCCCAGTATCAGTACACCCTGCAGGCCGACAGCTCGGCCGAGCTCTACGAGTGGGCGCCCAAACTCACCGCGGCGCTGCAAAAGGCGCCCGAGCTCAGCGACGTGAATTCCGACCAGCAGCAGGCCGGTCTGGAGACCGACCTGCTGATCGACCGCGCCACGGCGGCGCGCCTCGGCCTCACGCCCTCGACGATCGACAACACGCTCTACGACGCGTTCGGCCAGCGCCAGGTCTCGACCATCTACAACCCGCTCAACCAGTATCACGTGGTGATGGAGCTGGCGCCGCAATATTGGCAGAACCCCGACAGCCTGCGCGACATCTGGATCAGCACCTCGGGCGCCGTCGCTGCCGGCACCTCCACCACCAACGCCGTCGCCGGCACCACCGCCGCCAGCACCGCCGCGATCCGCACCGCCGGCTCCGCCGCCGCCATCGCACTCGACAGCGCGCGCAACGCCTCGAGCAACTCGATCGCGGCTGCCGGCAAGTCGAGCGCGTCGGCCGGCGCTGCGGTCAGCACGGCGCGCGAGACGATGGTGCCGATCGCCGCCTTCGCCCATTTCGCGCCCGGCCATACCCCGCTCAGCGTCAACCACCAGGACTCGTTCGTCGCCAGCACGATCTCGTTCAACATGCCGAAGGGCAAGTCGCTGTCGGACGCGACGGCGGCGATCGCGCGCGTGAGCGGCGAGATCCATCTTCCCGCGAGCGTCCACGGCGGCTTCGCCGGCACCGCGGCGACGTTCCAGAAATCCGTCGGCAACGAGCCGCTGATCATTGTCGCCGCACTCGCCTCCGTCTACATCGTGCTCGGCGTGCTCTACGAGAGCTACGTCCACCCGATCACCATACTGTCCACCCTGCCCTCCGCCGGCGTCGGCGCCGTGCTCGCCTTGCTGGTCTGCGGCGCCGAGTTCAGCATCATCGCCATGATCGGCGTCATCCTGCTGATCGGCATCGTGAAGAAGAACGCCATCCTGATGGTGGATTTCGCGATCCAGGCCGAACGCCGAGACGGGCTGTCGACCACGGAGGCGATACGCGCCGCCTGCCTGCTGCGCTTCCGGCCGATCATGATGACGACGTTCGCCGCCTTGCTCGGCGCGGTGCCGCTCGCCATCGACTGGGGCGAGGGCGCCGAGTTGCGCCGCCCGTTGGGCATCTCGATCGTCGGCGGCCTCATCGTCAGCCAGATACTGACGCTCTACACGACGCCGATCGTCTATCTCACCCTCGACCGGCTGCGCCTCAGGGTCGCGCGCCGCCGCACGCCGCTGTCACGCACGGGACAGCTACCGGAACCCGCCGAATGAGCCGATGCCGCATGCCGAAGAGCG
Organism: uncultured Acetobacteraceae bacterium; assembly: GCA_964246775.1. Taxonomy (GTDB): domain Bacteria; phylum Pseudomonadota; class Alphaproteobacteria; order Acetobacterales; family Acetobacteraceae; genus CAXMMR01. Next base: position 14,968 of record CAXTSD010000003.1, read on the forward strand.
CCGTGCGACTGGCGCTCCTGCTCGCCTGCCTGCCGCTCGGCGGCTGCCTGGTCGGACCCGACTACCACCGGCCGCACGCACTCATCTCGGCGCGCTTCAAGGAGGGGCCGCCGGCGCTGCCAGGCTGGAAGTACGCGACGCCGCAGGACAGCGTGCCGAAAGGGCCGTGGTGGGCAGTCTATAACGATCCGGTGCTGAACCGGCTGGAGGACCAGGTCGCGGTCAACAATCAGACGCTGCGTGCCGACGAGGCGGCCTTCCGCGTCGCCGTCACCCTGGTGCGCAGCGCCCAGGCCGCGCTGTATCCGACGCTGGCGCTCAACCCCAACGTCACCCGCTCCGAAAGCGGACGCGGCTCGCGCACCGCCGGCCTAGGCGCGTCGGCGACGTCGCTCGGCGCCGGCTCGTCCAGCACCTTTGCCTATACAAACTATCAGCTTGAAGGCACCGCCGATTGGGAGATCGATCTGTGGGGCCGCATACGCCGCCAGATCGAGAGCAACGTCGCCAACGCGCAGGCCTCCGCGGCCGACCTCGCCAACGCCACGCTGTCCATAGAGGCCTCGCTCGCCACCGCCTATTTCGATCTGCGCACGTCCGACGCGCTGATCGATCTGCTGACCAGCACCGTCGCCAACTACCAGCGCTCGCTCGACATCACGCAGAACCAGTACACCGTCGGCGTCGCCGCGCGCTCCGACGTCATCACCGCGCAGACCCAGCTGCTGGGCGCGCAATCCCAGCTCATCAATGCCGGCGTTGCCCGCGCCGACTACGAGCACGCGATCGCCGTGTTCACCGGCCGCCCACCCGCCGACCTCACGATCGGCCACCTGCCGTTCGCCGGCAGCGTGCCGGACATCCCGGTCGCGTTGCCCTCCGACCTGCTCGAACGTCGCCCCGACATCAGCGCCGCCGAGCGACTGATGGCGGCCGAGAACGCGCTGATCGGCGAAGCGATTGCCGCCTACTACCCGACGGTCACGCTGTCGGCCGTGTTCGGCTATTCCGGCGACCCGCTCAGCAGCCTGATCCAGAAAGCCAACCGGCTGTGGTCGCTCGGTGCCGCCGCCTCGGAGACCCTGTTCAACGGCGGCGCACGCTCCGCCGCCGTCGCGAACGCGCGCGCGACTTACGACGAAAGCATCGCAACCTACCGCCAGACGGTGCTCGCGGCGCTGCAGAACGTCGAGGATGAGCTGTCCAGCCTGCGCATTCTCGCCGCCCAGGACGTCGTCGCACGGCAAGCCGTCGCCTCGGCGCAGCAGGCGACGCAGATCTCGCTCAACCAGTATCGCGCCGGCACCGTGACCTACATCACGGTCGTCACCAATCAGGCGATCGAGCTCGGCGACGAGGAGTCGCTGCTGACCGTCGAGCAGGGCCGCTTCCTGGCCAGCGTCGCTCTCATCCAGGCGCTCGGCGGCGGCTGGAGCGCGACGCAACTGCCAAGCAAGGCGGGGCTGCAGTCCTACAATCCCTTGCTGCCGTTTTGATAGGTCGCTGAAAAGCGCCGACGGCGCTGTTCTCAGGATCACGCGAAGCGTGCTTCGCACGCTTTGCCACTCAGCCGCGTTCGTTGAGCATCGGAAAGCCGCGCTGGTGCCAGACCGGATAGGGCGGCGGCACGTCGCTCGCGCGATCGAGCGCCGCCACCTGCTCGCTCGTCAGCTCCCAGCCGACCGCACCGATGTTCTCCAGCAATTGCGCCTCGTTGCGCGCGCCTATGATCAGGCTGGCGACGGTCGGGCGACGCAACAGCCAGTTCAGCGCCACCTGCGCGACCGACCTGCCGGTCTCCTCGGCCAGCTGATCGAGCGCCTCGACGATGCGGAACAGCCGTTCCTCCTCGAAATGCGGCCCGGTGCCGGCGATGTCGTGCGCCCGCGTGCCTGGCCGGGCTGGCTCGCCGCGCCGTATCTTGCCAGTCAGCTTGCCCCAGCCGAGCGGGCTCCAGACGACCGCGCCGACACCCTGGTCGCGGCCGAGCGGCAGCAACTCCCACTCGTAGTCGCGGTTGAGCAGCGAGTAGTAGGCCTGGTGCGCAACGTAGCGCGGATAGCCGTAGCGATCGGCGACGGCGAGCGACTTCATCAGGTGCCAGCCGGAAAAGTTCGAGCAGCCGACGTAGCGCAGCTTGCCGACGCGAACCAGCTGGTCGAGCGTCGACAGCGTCTCCTCGACCGGCGTGTTGGCGTCCTGCCCGTGCAACTGCAGCAAGTCGATGTGATCGACGCCGAGCCGCGCCAGGGCGCGGTCGATCGCGGTCGTGAGATGCTGGCGCGACGAGCCAAACTCGTTGGCGCCGTCGCCGACGGGGAAGGTCGCCTTGGTCGAGATCAGCAGCCGGTCGCGCTTGCCCGTATCGCCCCGCCCAGGATCGTCTCGGCGAGGCCGTCCGAGTAGACATCGGCGCTGTCGAACATCGTGACGCCGTGATCAAGGCAGGTGTCGACGAGGCGCGCGGCGGCGCCGGCGTCGGTCGCGCCCCAGGCGCGGATGAAGTCGTTGCCGCCGCCGAAGGTCGCGGTGCCGAAGCTGAGCGCCGGCACACGCAGGCCGGAAGCGCCTAACCGTCGATAGTCCATAAGCTGTCTCCCGTTGAACGGCCCCGCTGAACGAAACCCAACGCCCGAGCCGTCACCCGGTCGCCTCGTCAGCCCGGTCGCCCGCGCGATAGCGCGCCCAGCGCTCCCGCACCCGCAGGATCTCGTCGGGCGGCAGCACCGGCGGCGTGCCGATCTGCAGGCAGCCGTGATACTGCCGCGCCAGCGCCTCGACCTCGACGGCGAGCGACAGCGCCGCGGCAAGGCTGACGCCGGCCGCGATCAGGCCGTGATGGGCGAGCAGGCAGGCGTCGCGCAAGCGCAACGCCTCGACCGCGTGTCGCGACAGCGCGTCGGTGCCGAAGGTCGCGTACGGCGCGCAGGGAACATCGTCGCCACCTGCGGCGACGATCATGTAGTGGATCGCCGGAATGCCGCGGCCCATGATCGCGAGCATCGTGCAATACGGCGGATGGGCGTGCACCACGGCGCCGAGATCCGGGCGCGCCTGCAGGATGGCGTGATGGAAGCGCCACTCGGAGCTCGGCCGGTTTGCCCCGCGCGCCCGCCATTCGCCTTGCCAGTCCATGAACACGACGTCGTCCGGCTGCATGGCGTCGTAAGCCAGGCCGGACGGCGTCAGCAGCAGCCCGCCCGGGGTCCTGACGCTGATGTTGCCGGAGGTTCCCTGGTTGATGCCGAGCGTCGCCATCTCCCGGCACGCGTGCACGATCGAGGCGCGCGCCTCCTGGTCGGTCATGATGTGAAACTCTCCGCCCTGTCGCCCGATGATGCCAGCCGTGGCGCCGACGGCAAGCGGGTTGCGGTCCCCCGCTGTTCCAGTCCGGACGGCGGCAGGCTAGCGTCGCCTTCGGCGATGGTGGAGCGGCCGATGGCAACGCACGCGCAGCAGGCGCTGATGGATCGCGCCGTCTCGTATCTGGCGACCAGCTACAACCCGAACGGCCGGCGCGTCGGCTGGCTGATGATCGCCTCGATCCTGGTCGAGGCGTGGGACCTGTACTCGATCGCCTTCGTGCTGATCTTCCTCCGTGACGTGTTCCATCCCTCGCCGGGTCTGCTCGGCCTGGCCGCCGCCGGGACCCAAGGCGGCGCCGTGATCGGGGCGCTGCTCGGCGGCTGGCTCTCCGACCGCATCGGCCGGCGCGCGATCTTTCTCGCGACCATGGTGATGTTCGTGGTGTTCGCCCTGGCCCAGGCCTTTGTGCCGTCCATGGCCTGGCTCGCGGTGGTGCGGCTGATCCTCGGCATCCCGCTCGGCAGCGACATCTCCAACGGCTACACCTACATCATGGAGTTCCTGCCGCGCGGCGAACGCGAGGTGATGGGAAATCGCTGGCAGTTCATGTTCGCCCTCGGCGAAGTGGTCGCAATCGCCGTCATCGCGCTGCTTCTGCTGCTGTCGCTGCCCGAGGACCTGATCTGGCGAGTGACGCTCGGCCTTGGCGCGCTGCCGGCGGCGGTCATCTTCGCGCTGCGCTACAATCTGCCGGAAACCGCGATCTGGCTGATCCGGCGCGGCCGCATACGCGAAGCAAAGCAGGTCTCGCTGAGCATGTACCACGATGCGCTGGATTTCCTGCCTGACCAGGACATTGCGCTGCCGCGCCCGCGCGCGCGCGACTTTCTCATTCACATACGGCGCGACCCGGTGCGCTGGCGGGCGACGCTGTTCGGCTGGATCGCCTGCTTTGCCCAAGGCGCCGAGTTCGCCACCTTCGCCTTCTACATTCCGGTGCTGTTCGTGACGGTCGGCGTCTCGGGCGTGCTCGGCACCGACCTCGTGACGATGGCGCTCTACCTCGTCGCCGCGGTCTCGGGCTTCGTCGGTCCGCTGATCACGCCGAAGATCGGCCAGCGCGGGCTCAGCATCGCCGGCTTCAGCATCGTGTTCGCCGCGTTGATCGTCGCCGGATTTGCGATCAAGACCGGGCACACGACGCTGTTATGCATCGCCGCCGCTTCGATGCTGTGGGGCCACTACTGGGACGCCGAGAACGTGATCACCATTCCCTCGATGGTGGCGCGGCCGGAGTATCGCGGCACCGCGAGCGGCATCGCCTATGTATTCGTCAAGCTGCCGTCATTCCTCGCGATCTACCTGTTTCCGGTCCTGTTCAGCGCGATCGGTCAGGGCAACGCGACGCTGTTCACCGCCATCTTTCCGCTGGCCGGGCTGTTGGCGGCGCTGTTCGTCCTGCCGGAAGTTTACGGCTTCCACGAGGATTGACGGCGGCCGGCAAAGCCGAGGTGACACGTTCAGGAAGCGTTTACCTTCTTCAGTCAGATTGCCTTGGTAGAGGACCGAGGCGGAGCATCAGCATGACATCATCGATCGGGCGTCCCGCCTCGCCCGTCCGGGCGCCTCGGCGGGCGACCAGGCAGCGCCTTGGCCTCGCCTTGCGCCTGCGCACCCGAACCGCGAGTTTGCCTGCCGGGTCGCGAGGCGAGTTGTCTGAGCCGGCCGTCGCGAGCACAGTAGTACCGAGCCTGAGCTCGGTGGCGATCCTCGCTGGCGGCGAGGGACGCCTGATCGGGAGACCTGCATGACCTGTCCCGAGGGAGCGGCGCCGGTCGGCGGCTGGTCGCCGCAGAGCACGACGGTTGCGGCGCTGCAGCAGCGCATCCTCAGCAAGCTCGTCTACCAGGTCGGGCGAACCAGCGCGTCGGCCAACTCGCGCGACTGGTTCGTCGCGGTCGCGCTCACGGTGCGTGACAGCGCGGTCGATTGCTGGCTGCCCTCCACGCGCCGCACCCAGGAGGGGCGAGGCAAGCGCGTCTATTATCTCTCGCTCGAGTTCCTGATCGGTCGGCTGCTGCTCGACACGATCGGCAATCTTGGCCTGACGGAGGCCTTGCGCGAGGCGCTGGCCGGCTGCGGCGTCGACCTTGACGCGATCGCCAGGGAGGAGCCGGATGCGGCGCTGGGCAATGGCGGGCTCGGACGGCTGGCCGCCTGCTTCATGGAGAGCATGGCGACGCTTGCGGTGCCGGCGTTCGGCTACGGCATACGCTACGAACACGGCCTGTTCCGGCAGGTGATCGAGAACGGCGTGCAGCAGGAACTGCCCGAGGACTGGCTGAGCCTTGGCAACCCTTGGGAGTTCGAGCGTGCCGAGATCGCCTATCCCGTCGGCTTCGGCGGCCACGTCACGATGCTGCCTGGCGGCAGCGGCGCGGCGAGCTATGCCTGGCAGCCGAGCGAGGTCGTCCGCGCCGTCGCCTACGACACGCCGGTGCTCGGCGCCGAGGCCCGGCACGCCAATACGCTGCGGCTCTGGGCGGCGCGCCCGACGACGCCGCTGCATCTCGAGAGCTTCAACCGCGGCGATCACGTCGGCGCGCAGACCGACCGGGTGCGCGTCGAGGCGATCAGCCGGGTGCTGTACCCCGGCGACGAGACCGACGCCGGTCAGGAGCTCAGGCTGCGCCAGGAGTTCTTCTTCGCGTCGGCCTCGCTGCAGGACCTGTTGCGTCGCCATCTCGCCAGTTCGCCCAGCCTCGACAACCTGGCCGACCAGGCGGCGATACAGCTCAACGACACGCACCCGGCGATCGCCATCGCCGAGCTGATGCGTCTGCTGGTCGACGTGCACGGCGTCGAGTGGGACCGTGCCTGGGCGATCACGGTGGCAAGCTTCGGCTACACCAACCATACGCTGCTGCCCGAGGCGCTGGAAACCTGGGCGGTGCCGCTGATGGAGCGCCTGCTGCCGCGCCACATGCAGATCATCTACCTGCTGAATGCGCGCCATCTCGGTCACGCCAGGGCAAACGGCGCCGACGACGCGCTGCTCGCCCGCATCTCGCTGATCGATGAGCGGCATGGGCGCCGGGTGCGCATGGGGCACCTGTCGTTTCTCGGCAGCCACTCGATCAACGGCGTCTCGGCGTTGCACTCGCAGCTTGTGCGCACCCACCTGTTCCCCGACATGGACGGCATCTATCCCGGCCGGATCAACAACAAGACCAACGGCATCACCTTTCGGCGCTGGCTGCACCGTGCCAATCCAGGGCTCACGCGGCTGCTGGTCGATCGGCTTGGCCCCGAAGTGGTCAATGATCCGTCGCGGCTTGCGGCTCTGGCCGATCAGGCAGGCGACACCGGCTTGCAGGCGGATTTCGCGCGCGAGAAGCGGCTCCGCAAGGAGATGCTCGCCAGGCTGATCGCAGAGCGCACCGGCATCATGGTCGACGCCGCCGCACTGTTCGACGTGCAGGTCAAGCGCATCCACGAATACAAACGCCAATTGCTGAACATCGTGCAGACCGTCGCCGCCTATGATGCGATCCGCGCCCGGCCGCAGCGTGACTGGGTGCCGCGGGTGAAGATTTTTGCCGGCAAGGCGGCGCCGGGCTATGCGCGCGCCAAGGAGATCATCCGCCTCGCGCATGATGTCGCGCAGGTGGTCAACAACGATCCCTCGGTCGCTGGCCTGCTCAAGGTCGTCTACTTGCCGAACTACAATGTGAGCCTGGCGGAGCAGATCGTTCCGGCGGCCGACCTGTCCGAGCAGATCTCGACCGCCGGCATGGAGGCGTCCGGCACCGGCAACATGAAGCTGGCCCTGAACGGTGCCTTGACCATCGGCACGCTGGATGGCGCCAATATCGAGATACGCGACCGGGTCGGCGCGGACAACATCTTCATCTTCGGCATGACCGCCGAACAGGTCGTGGCGCGCACGGCGCAGGGGCTGGAGGCGCATGAGACCGTCGCCGCCTGTCCCGCCTTGGCTCAGGCGCTGCAGGCGATCACCTCGGGCGTGTTCTCCTCCGATGAACCGGCGCGCTATCGCCGGCTGATCGACGAGCTGCTGGCGCAGGACAGGTTCATGGTCGCCGCCGATTTCGACAGCTATATCGAGGCGCAATCGGCGGTGGACCGCGCCTGGATAGCGCCCGAGCGGTGGTGGCGGATGGCGATCACCAACACGGCGCAGGTCGGCTGGTTCTCATCGGATCGCACCATCGCCGAGTATGCCGGCGACATCTGGAAAGTTCCGACCTGCCAAGGGTAGCGCGATGATCAACAAGATTGTCGGCAGCATCGCCGAGGCGCTGGCCGGCGTGCGCGACGGAGCCACCGTGCTGGTCGGCGGCTTCGGCGAGGTCGGCCATCCGAACGCCTTGGTCGAGGGGCTGATCGAGCAGGGCGCGAGCGGGCTCACCGTGGTCGCCAACAATGCGGGCACCGGCCAGGTCGGCCTCGCCCGGTTGATGGCGGCCGGACGGGTCGCGCGCATCATCTGCTCGTTCCCGCGTTCGGCCGGCTCGACGGTGTTCGAGGAGCTGTACCGCGCCGGCCGCATCGCGCTCGAGATCGTGCCGCAGGGCACGCTCGCCGAGCGCATCCGCGCCGCGGGCGCCGGCATCGCCGCCTTCTACACGCCGACCGCCTACGGCACCGCGCTCGCCGAGGGCAAGGAGACGCGCGAGATCGACGGTCGTCACCAGGTGCTGGAATACGCGCTGCCGGCCGACCTCGCCTTGGTCGAGGCATGGCAGGCGGACCGCTGGGGCAACTGCACCTACAACAAGAGCGGCCGCAACTTCAACGCCATCATGGCGACCGCGGCAGCGCTCACCGCGGTGCAGACGCAGCACGTCGTCGCACTCGGCATGCTCGACCCCGAAGCGGTCGCGACGCCCGGCATCTATGTCGACCGGGTGGTGCACGTACCCTATGGCGAGCCGCAGATCTGAGGATGGGCAACGGAATGAACGGGATCGTGCCGTTGACGCGTCAGTTGATGGCGCAACGCCTCGCCCGCGACATTCCGGATGGCTGGTACGTCAATCTCGGCATCGGCATACCGACGCTGGTCGCCGACCACATCCCGGATGATCGCGAGGTGGTGCTGCATTCGGAGAACGGGATACTCGGCATGGGCCCCGCACCAGACGCCGAACACCTCGATCCGTGGCTGATCAACGCCGGCAAGCGGCCGGTGACGCTGCGGCCAGGCGGCGCCTTTGTGCATCAGGCTGATAGTTTCGCAATCATACGCGGCGGCCACCTTGACCTCTGCGTTCTCGGCGCCTTCGAGGTGGCCGCGAATGGCGACCTCGCGAACTGGTCGGTCTCCGGCGTCGAGATGGCGCCCGCCGTCGGCGGGGCGATGGATCTGGCGGTCGGGGCGAAGCGCGTCTGGGTCATCATGGAGCACCTGACGAAAACCGGCGCGGCGCGGCTGGTCGAGCGCTGCCTGTATCCGCTGACGGCGGTGGCCGCGGTGAGCCGCGTCTACACCAACCTTGCGGTGATCGACGTGACGCCGGCCGGCTTTGCGGTGCGCGACAGGCTGCCGGGCCTGACGTTCGAGGCGCTGCAGGCGCGGACCGCGGCGCCGCTCACCCTCGCCGACGCATGACGCGCTCCAACGCAGCACAATTTGGCAGACGCGGATGTCCCTGATCGGCTGTCTGCTGATCGCGCTCGGCGGCGCGCTCGGCTCGCTCAGCCGCTACGTGATTTCGGTCGCCGCGGCGCCGCTCGGTCGGGCGCTGCCCTGGGGAACCATCGGCATAAACGTCGCCGGCTCCTTCGTCATCGGCGTGTTCGGCACGCTGACCCTGGCAAGCGGGCGTTTTCCGGTCTCGGAGAACGCTCGGCTCTTCGTCATGGTCGGTTTTTGCGGCGGCTTCACCACCTTCTCCTCGTTCAGCCTGCAGACGCTGGAACTGCTGCGCGGCGGCGCGGCACTCAGGGCGGGACTGAACGTCGTGCTCTCGGTGGCGCTGTGTCTGTGCGCGGTCGCCGCCGGGCACGCGCTTGCGGCACAGCTCAACGGCGGTGCGGTCGCCGTCGTAGAGGCCGGCCGCGAGGAGGATGCCTGAACTCGATGCCCGTTCAGCGCCGCCGCAAGAACGCGTCAGCTGTGCGCAGGCTGAGCGCCATGATGGTCAATGCCGGATTGGCCGCGAGCGAGCTTGGAAACACCGAATTGTCGCAAATCCACAAGTTCGCGACGTCGAAGCTGCGCCCGTACGCATCGACCACCGCCGTGCTGCCGTCCTGCCCCATCCGGCAGGTGCCGATGGTGTGCGCCGAGCGCTGCAGCGACCAGACGTCGGCGGCGCCGGCGGCCTGCCACAGCGCCGTCATCAGCCCGGTCGCGTGGCGCTCGATTGCCTGCTCGTTGCCTCCGTAGCTGAAGCTGATGCGCGGCTTGCGCAGCCCGCTCGCGTCCGTCTCCTCGGCGAGCTCGAGCATGTTGCCAGGCTGCGGCAGGCACTCGCCGTTGATGCCGATGCCGGCAACGTGGTTGTAGCTGTCGAGGTAGTCGGTGAGCGGCTTGCCCCACAAACCACGGCCGCGCGCGACCGACATCGCCCAGGTGACGGGAACCACGCCCAAGCTCTGCATCAGGTAGCCGGCGGCAAACCCGGCGCCCGGCGAGCGCACCATGTCCTCGCTGATCAGAGAGGACGGATAGCCCTTGTTCATCCGGGTCTCCGCCTCGAACGTGCCCCAGACCTGGGTCGCCACATGCGCCATGTAGTTGCGCCCGACCTGACCGCTCGAATTGGCCAGATCAAGATGCAGCAGCAGCCGCGGCGTCTCGATCGCGCCGGCGCAGAGAAAGACATGGGCGCAGCGCTGCCGATAGTCGACGCCGCGATGGCGGTAGATGACGGCGGCGATGCGGCCGGCGCCATCGCGCTCGAGGTCGTGCACGAAGCACTCGGGGCGGATCTCGGCGCCGTGTGCGACGGCGCGCGGCAGATACGTCACGTCCATGCTGGTCTTGGCGCCGACACGGCAGCCCTGATGGCAATAGCCGCAATTGATGCAGGCGCGGCGCGGCGTCTCGCCAGAATGGTACGGCTGCGAGACGACGGCGGCGGGCGCATCCGAGCAACGCAGGCCGAGGGCATCGCAGCCGGCCTGCATCAGCTGGGCCGCGGCGTTGCGCGGCACCGGCGGCAGCGGGTAGCGGCGCGCCGGCTCCCAGGGGTAGCTGGCTGGGCCGGAGACGCCGATGAACGCCTCGACCTGTTCATAGTATGGTCGCAACTCTTCATAGCCGAACGGCCAGTCCTCGCCGAGGCCGGTCTCCCGCTTGAGGCAGAAGTCGCGTGGGTCCGCCCTCGGGACGAAAGCGCCCCAATGCAGAGTGGAGCCGCCGACGCCGGTGCCGCTGTTGTTGCCGCCGAACGCCTGCGGCGTGCCGCCGGCGGAGAGGCGCTCGCCCAGCCAGTAGATCTTCGACGCATCGAGCTCGTCGGCGGTGAACTTTTCAGGATCCCAGTTGCGCCCGGCCTCCAGCGCAACGACGGCGAGCCCGGCGGCGGCCAGCTTGCTCAGCAACGGCGCGCCGCCGGCGCCGGTGCCGATCACCACCGCGTCGACGACCTCGCTGGTGGCGTAGCGCCGCATGGCGCCGAGGTTCATCGCCGGCCTGCCTCGGCGATCGGTTCCCAAGGCTCGCGGAGACCAAGGCCAACCGCGGCAAACCCGGGCTTCGGCTCGCCGTCGCCGCCATAGCCGATGCCGCCATAGCCGATGCGCGCGAGCGTCGCCGGATGGGCGACGTAGTGCCGCACCGCAGCGGCGCGCAGGTCCTCAAACCACGCCTGCATCTGCGCCGCGTCGAGCGGCCCGGCCGCGCCGCTCAGCCGGGCGGATGCGACATCGGCAAGCAGCCCATCGCGCGCCGCGTCGCCGAGCGCCGTGAAGCTCCGCCCGTGCCGCGCCACGGCGGCGGCATCGAGCGTCGCGAGTGCGGCGCGATACGCCTCTTGGTCGGGCGGCAGCAGGTCGAAGCGCCAGCCATCGCCGCCGCCGCCGAGCTCCGCGTCGATGCGGGCCGCAAGGTCAATCGACGGGGCGGTTTGCGGCAACACGCGGCTCAGCACCGCACGCAGGATGGCAAACTCGGCGGCAAGCATCGCCTGCGGCCGATACTCTGGATCGTCCGGCCTCGCCCGCTCGAGCAGCAGCGCCCGCGTCTTCTCGCTCACCCGGTCGGAGCCGATCAGCGCCCGATAGGCGTGGCTGATCGGCGGCGCCGGCGGCACCGCCAGGGCCGCGAAATGGGCCGCCGCATGGGCCGCGATCAAGGCGGCGACCGCGTCGGGCCGCTCAAGCAGCAGCAAATGCGCGGCGTCCGGCAGCGTCACCAACGTTGCCGCGGCGAAGTGCGGCGCCATCAACCGGCGCTGCGCCGCGGCGCCGAGATCGGCGTCATCGGCACCGGCGATCAGCAAGGTCGGCGTCAGCAGCACGCCGATTTCAGCCGACCAGTCCTCGCGGCTGCCGAATTCGAGCCACGCCCGCCAGGCGGCCGGCGCCGCGCGCAGCACCTCCGATACCACCGCCTCGCGCAACTCGGCGTCAAGCAGCGCGCCGGCAGCATCGATGAACTGCTCCGCCTCGCCCCGGCTCGCCGCGGCGTCGCCGGCGAACCAGCCCAGCATCGCCTGCCGCCGGCTCTGCTCGATCGGCTCGGGTCCGGGCGGCGAACCGGCGAGCAGCATCAGGCCGGCAAGTCCGCCGAGGCCCGCCGCCCCATCCTCGCTGCGGCGTGCCAGCACGGCGGCGACCTTGGCGCCCATGCTGTGCCCCGCCAGCAGCCAGCGCTCCGGCGCCTCGGCGCTGATTGCGGCGGCGACCGCGTCCGCCATCTCGGCAACCGTGTAGCCGATGGCGCCGCACGCGTCGCCGAAGCCCGGCAGGTCGATGGCGCGGCAGCGCAGCACAGGCTCAAGCCTGGACGCGACGGCCGCCCAGGCGCGCGCGCTGCCGCCAAGAAAATGCAGGCAGAACAACGTCGGCCGGTCGCGGCCGGGATCGGCAGGCGGCATGCTTACACCCGTGGCGTGTCGAGAAGCAGGTCGCCCGGCGATCGTGCCGACCGGCAACGCAAAGACAGTGCTCACGCAGATGTGCCCTGCCGCCGCGCTGTCAACGGTGGCGGCTTCGCGTCGCGCGCCGGCCATCATCGGCGGGCGTCGCCGGCGGCGGTCGGCCCGGACCCGCCGGCGGCCGTGTCTCCGTCAGTCCGGCAGGAAGTCCGGCACCGAGAGATAGCGCTCGCCGGTGTCGTAGTTGAAGCCGAGCACGGTGGCGCCCGGCGGCAGTTGCGGCAGCTGCTTCGCGATCGCCGCCAGCGTGGCGCCCGAGGAGATGCCGACCAGCAGGCCCTCGAGGCGGGCCGAGCGCCGGGCGAACTCGCGCGCCTCCTCGGCCTCGACCTGAACCACGCCGTCGAGGCCCTCGACATGCAGGTTCTTCGGCAGGAAGCCGGTGCCGATGCCCTGGATCGGGTGCGGCCCCGGCGCGCCGCCGGAGATCACCGCCGACAGCGCCGGCTCCACCGCAAACACCTGCAGGCTCGGCCAGCGCGGCTTCAGCACCTCGGCGCAGGCGGTGATGTGCCCGCCGGTGCCAACCCCGGTGATGATCACGTCGACCCCGTCCGGGAAGTCGGCCGCGATCTCCGCCGCGGTGGTGCGGGCATGGATGGCGATGTTCGCCGGATTTTCGAATTGCTGCGGGATCCAGGCGCCACGGTTCTGCTCGGCGAGTTCGTGCGCGCGGGCGATGGCGCCGTTCATCCCCTGCGCCCTGGGCGTCAGATCGAGGGTGGCGCCGTAGGCCTGCATCACCCGGCGGCGCTCGATCGACATCGAGTCCGGCATCACCACGATCAGCTTGTAGCCTTTCACCGCCGCCACCATCGCCAGCCCGATGCCGGTATTGCCCGAGGTTGGCTCGATGATGGTGCCGCCCGGCTGCAAGTCGCCGCTCGCCTCGGCCGCCTCGACCATCGCCAGCGCCACCCGGTCCTTGATCGAGCCGCCCGGGTTCGCGCGCTCGGACTTGATCCAGACCTCGGCGTCAGGAAACAGCCGCGAGAGGCGTATGTGCGGCGTGCCGCCGACGGTTTGCAGAACGCTGTTCGCCTTCATTGGTGGCAACTCCTCCGATTTGCCGCAGGATGACCGGATGGCCGGCCGCCGCCAAGTCCGATCGTTAGACATCGGCGCCGGTGGCTCCGAACCCGACCCAGGACATCGCCGCGATATCAGCTAATCCAGGCTCCGCGTCACCTTCTCGAGCGTCCAGCGGCTGAGCCCCGGTGTCGCCAGGATGCGCGCCAGCTCGCGACGCATCAGCGCCTGGCGCAGCGGTTCCTGGCGCCGCCAGCTATCGAACGCGCTCGACAGGCGGGCGGCGGTCTGGCCGTTGAGCCGGTCGACCGCGATCAGTTCGTCCGCGACCAGCCGGTAGCCGTCGCCTGAGCTGTCATGGAATTGCGCCAGGTTGCCGAGCGCGAAGCTCGAAAGCACGGCGCGCACCCGGTTGGGCGAGCGCCGGTCATAGCTTGGCAGGGCGAGCAGGCCGCGCACGCGCGAGATCGCCCCCGGCAGCGGCGAGCCGGCCTGCAGCGCGAACCACTTGTCGCTGACCAGCGGGTCAGCCGCCCAGGCTCGCCCGAACGCCTCGAGCGCCGGGTCGCGCTCGGGGCAGTCGAGTGTCGCGAGCACGCCGAGTGCCGCCAGCACCTCGGTCATGCAGCGCCCGTCCGCGGCCGGCGCCGCGGCGAGCGACGCGCCCGCCTGCCCGTCGGCCTTGGCGAGCAGAGCGAGGCAGGTGTTGCGCAACGCGCGCCGGCCGGCGGCGCCGCTGTCGATTGCGCGCGGGTCGGTGTCGGCGAGCCGGTCATAGGTCTGCCGCAACCGAGCCGCGAGCGCGCCGCCGATCGCCGCACCGATAGCCTCGCGCGACGCATGGATCGCCGGGTGGTCGGCGACCGCCATCGCCTCGGCGGGCACGCCGTGCGCCGGCAGCGTCGAGGCGTCGGCGGCGAAGGCGGGGTGGGCTTCTGGCGAGGGGAGCACGGCGCCGGCGATCGCGACGCG
>CAXTSD010000004.1:0-25002 GCA_964246775.1 uncultured Acetobacteraceae bacterium
CTTCGCCAAGCTGGCTACTATCAAACAGTGGATCAGCTTTGTCCACGCGACCTAGCGTAGAGCTTGGTAGCCGCTGATCGCCGAGGCAATCTGCTCATGCGTCATCTCAGGCCCAAGTATAGCCTCCGCTGACTTCTCATCACCAGAGATCGTAAGAGCTGCAGCCAGGTCCTGTCGCACTCGAGATGACACGTCCGGAGACGTGCCAACCGGTTTCAATTGATTAAGACCCTCTTGAACGTGGCCGCTGATCGCAAGCGAAAGACCAAGATCAACCCTGGTGGCAAGTTGGTCGTCGCCTTGAGCAAGCGCCGAGCGATACGAAGCCTGAGCTTGCTCGTGCTTGCCTTGGAGATCGAGAGCGACCCCCAAATCGGTCAACATCCCCGGCGCTTGCGGCCCAGCCGACAGCGCACGTCGAAATGTGTCCTCAGCCAGCCTGGGATCGATGGGCAACTCCGCTTTGCCTAAACCAAGCAGGGCGACAGAACTGGTAGGCCGCTCGCGAAGCGCACTCTCAAAGCTGTTACGGGCAGACACAACGTCATTCAGCTGCAGTTGGATCTGTCCCTGCATGATCAAGGCATCCGCATTGTCTGGATGGTCGGCGAGGATACCTCGTGCAATCTGCAACGCAGTCGATGCCGCTCCACTCTGAAGCGCAGCTTGCGCCACGTGAAGGCTAGGCTTCGCATTGGAAAACCTCGGCGGGTTACCCGAGGAGCAAGCCGTCAGCGCCAAGACCGCGACTAAGACGTAACGTTTCATCTTGCGCCTCCACAAGTAACGGTCAAAGCGTCCGGCATCTTCATCGTATAAGTTGACGGGAGATCTGTATTGCAGCAGGACCGCCGACGACGATAAAAACACACGGCAGTATGAACAGGATCATCGGCATCGTCAGAAGCACCGGTAATCGCGCTGCCTTCTCCTCGAACCGCGTCAGCGTCTCCTGGCGGAGCTCAATCGATAGGATACGAAGCGCTTGCCCCAGAGGAGTCCCGTATTGTAACGTCTGTATCAGAGTTCCCCCAAGTCTTTTTAAACTCGCAAGGGTTGTTCTAGTCCCCAGGTTTACTAGAGCTACTCGGCGGTCGCTTGTGATACGCATTTCGTTACAAGTCAGGCGCAACTCTTCAGCGACAGCCGGATGCGCCGCCTGTATTTCGGTCGCGACACGTTCAATAGCAGCTTCAAGTGCGAGACCCGCCTCTGCGCAAATCACCAGCATGTCGAGGGCATCAGCCAGTCCACTCTCGACGGCGGTAAGGTGGCGCGTCCGCAACCGACCAACTATCAAGTCTGGTAGAAGAAGCCCGATGATTGCGGCAGCGACCAAGAGTCCTGCCTGAAATACTGTTGTTAGTTGATGACCCTGGGATACCACGAACACGCAGGACGGCATGACAACGAGCAGCAATACTTTGCTGCCGATGAAAAGCCCTCTTGCTCCTCTCCCACGAAAGCCCGCAGCAGTTAACGACCGATCGAGTTCCAACAGCGTGCGTGCTGGTAAGATCTTGCTCTTAGTCAATAAGTCGCCCAACAAGCGGACTGGCATCAATGGATCGCGCAGCCTTGAACTGACTGTTCGTTCAACCTCCTTCTCTCCAAGCGACCTTATTCGCAACGCGACCCGCCCGTGCCGATCTGTGGCCTGAAGCAACGACACCATTACTGCCGCAAAAATTACTGCCGCGATCGACGTGACTGCAAGAGTGGGTGTCACGACAGGCTTTTCCTGATCATGTTCCTCATGACAAAAGTTCCCGTCATCAGAAGACCGACCGCCAAGCCAAGCATTCGCTCTCCTGTGCGGTCAGAAAACAGGATTAGCATGTAACTTGGGTTGATAAAGAAAAGCAGGCTTCCCACTGCGACAGGGAGCCCCGTGAGTACAAGCGCACTTGCCCGAGCTTCGGCGGCAAGCGCTTTTCCCCTCGCTCGAGCAGCCACCCGCTTCCTTATCGTGTCAGCAAGGCTGTCCAGCGTCTCGCCCAGCGCCCCGCCTGTCTGACTCTGTAGGGACAAGGCTGTCGCGAAAAAACGATACTCCGGAAGCCCGCTCCGATCTGCCAGGTCTCGCAAGGTGCGTTCAAGCGGGACACCTACTGACAACTCGTGCCCGACCCTCACAAACTCGAGCGATGTCGGGTAAGCGGACTCGCGGCCAACGATCCTGACGGCCTCGCTTACAGGGATGCCGACACGCACCGATCTCACGATCATTGCAAGCGCGTCAGGAAACTGCCTATAGAGGGTCGAAGCCAGCCTTTTGTCACTCCAACTAAAGAACTTGCGGCAACTGAAAACCCATGTGACAGCAAATATGACCCAGCCTGACGGGCCTATGTAGCTCGACGCAACGCGCTCAGCTATATAAGCGGGCAGCAAGGCTCCACCAACGGCGACCTGCCACGGTATGGGGTGGTGCTCTTTTCTTAAGCCGTCATAACCAATCAACTTTGCGCAGCGCTGCTGTATGTTTCCGACAGGAACTCGAGTGCCAAGTCGAAGCGCCCTCTCCCGGTCGCGGCCCGATGTCCGCAGATGCGGTTCCAACATCGTTGCGACACGAGAGTCCAGCCGCTTGGTCCGAGCTCGTGACTTCGCCAAGCTAAATAGCGTGAACGCGAAGCCGACCAGCGTGATAAGAGAAAACATTAGGAGCGCGTGGAGATACGGCCTCATACGTCCTCCTCCGCGAGCGCATTTGCCCAGACCCTATCCATGCCGTAATAAATGAGACGCTGCTGAAAGCTCGGTTGCGCGCGACTGCACGTGTAGCTCCCGAGGACTCGCCCAGATGTAGCTTCGCCCTCTGGCCGAAACTGGAAAACATCATTCACTACAAGGACGTCGCCTTCGAGCCCAACCACGTCACTTATCTGCGTGATACGTCGAACGCCGTCGCGCTGACGTTCAACTTGCACGATGATATCAATGGCTGAGACGATCTGCGTCCGAATAGCGCGCGTGCCAAGTCCCATGTTGCCCATTTGCACCATGTTTTCGATCCGGGTAAGCGCGTCACGCGTGTTGTTCGCATGGATTGTCGACATGCTGCCATCGTGACCAGTGTTCATTGCTTGCAGCATGTCAAAAGCTTCTCCAGACCGGACCTCGCCGATAATAACCCTGTCCGGGCGCATTCGGAGTGCATTGCGTACCAGGTCACGCTGGGTAATCTCACCTTTCCCTTCCAGGCTTGCCGGGCGGGTCTCAAGACGCACAACATGCGGTTGTTGTAACTGAAGTTCTGCGGCGTCCTCGATAGTTACTATGCGCTCTGAAGGCTCGATCAAGCGTGACATCGCATTCATCAATGTCGTCTTACCTGAACCCGTACCACCGGAGATGATGATGTTGCAACGTATCCTGCTGGCGATCTCAAGCACACGCGTCATTCGCGGCGTGCACGAGCCATTCTCTACTAGCTTGGCAAGATCTATCTTACGCTTCGCAAACTTTCTGATTGACACGTAGGGACCATCGAGCGCCAGAGGCGGGAAGACTATGTTTACCCGCGATCCATCCAGCAATCGCGCATCCACCATGGGACTGGACTCATCGATGCGGCGGCCCACGGCGGCCGCAATCCGCTGGCAGACGTTCGCAACGTGCGTCGAATCACGGAAAGTGGACGATGAAAGTTCAGTTTTACCATGGCGCTCGACAAAAATCTTATTTGGGCCGTTGACCATTATGTCGTTGATAGAATCGTCATCCAACAAACTCTCGAGAGGTCCCAGGCCGACCATGTCGTTGACCAGGTCACCAGCAAGCTCCCGCTGCTCCCGGCCATTGAGTTGTATGCGTTTCTCGTGCGCGATCTCCGCAACGAGGCGTTCGACCTCAGGAAGCAGCCGGTCAGGGGCCATTGCCGCCACCGCTGAAGGCTCAAGCCTTTCGAGACAGAGATTGCGCAAATCAGACAGACGTTGCCCAACATCTATGCGAGGAACAGAGGGCGCCTGATCAGGGACGGGCAACAATGCCGAGTCGCCGGTCTCAGTCGACTCAGCCAGCCGCCGGCCAAAACGAGGTGTCGCGTCCATCTCAGCGTATCCGACCGATAATTCGCTGGGTCAGTGACACTGACGCAGTTTTTGGCTCCAGACGAGCTGACGCGACCTCTCGAGCCAAGTCCAGAACTCCATTGCGAAATCCTCCTTTAAGAGCGACTGCAGGTTCCCCCATGGTTGCCGATGCATTCACCTGCGAAGGTAGGTAAGGTATCACGATGTCCACCTTGACCTTGAGTGCAGCCTCCACCTGCTTGCGCGTCAGCATACCTGGTTGGCCGAACCGATTAAGCACGATCACAGCACGGCGGGCCTGAGCAGGGCCGTTCGGCAATGCCAACATACGCAAAGTGTCGCGGACAGATGATAGCGACGGCTCCATGACAAGCACTCGCTGGTGCGCCAGCTGCAAGAGATCGCGATTGATCATCTGGGGCGCGAAAGGCAGGTCGAGAACTACAAAGTTGTAACGTCGGCGCAAAGTTGAGACGAGTTTGTGAGCCGCGCCAGGAGCATAATGAAATTGCTCGGTAAGCGGCTCCTCGCCTGCTAAAACGGCAAGGCGATCGGCTACCGGTTGTGCAGCCCTCTCGACAAACAGCTCGTCTACTCTTTGCGGGGTCTCCAGGGCAGTTCGCAAACCCGAGCCGGTCTTTGCGTGCAGCATCAATGCCGCCGTCCCGGTATGTAGATCTGGATCCACCAGAACGGTGTGGCGATACAGGTCGAGCGCGCAGTGCCACGCCAGTCCTACCGCCAACGTCGTGGCGCCGACACCTCCACCAACTCCCGTAATCGATACGACACGCCCACCCTGAAGCGCTTCACCCTTCGGCGCTTGCTGCCCGACGTGAGCTCCGAAGTGACGCGCCACCATGTCGCGCGTGACTGGCTTGTAGAGATATTCGACGACGCCGAGTCCCTGGGTCAACTGCCTGTAGAAATTCACGTCCTGGCGATCACCAAGCACCAACACTCGGACATCAGGTTCCACAATTTCGGACAAGTCCTGTAACGCGGATAGCGGGTGCTCCTCGCCGCTCACATCTACGAGCAACACCCCTGGAGTTTGCATCTTCCTCAAGACGGACATCGCTTGTCGAACATCGCCACGCCGAACGTCGATCCCGTCCGGAAGGACTTCGATCAAGCCCTCACGAATGACCATCTCGCTCTTCGAGTCTATAACAAAGGCCACAAAGTTTGGACGATCACTCCACTGAGTGTTAGAGCCTGGTTTTTGTTGAGCAGTTACGTCATCCGGCATCAGTGCCCCCCCGAGCCGAAAGACACAAAGCTGTTTTGCTCCAGGGGTTTGACCTTGTCCGCACGAAGGCGCTGGATTGCAGCCGTTGCCTGGCTCACGTCTGCTGTACGATCTTGCGATCCCCGCGCGAGATCGGAAGGGTTGGCTACTTGAACCGCCAGATTGCTCTCGTTTACGCCCGATGGATGCCAGTCACCACGGTCTCTGGTTAAGGGATCCGTCGTCTGGCAGCCTGTAAGGATCAGAAGCGTGAGTATGTACACTTTCATCAGCTCACTCCAGCACGAAGCCGGCATCGCCGGGGATGTGAGTTGGCGTGGACGATGCCCCGTTCCTGGCCGATTGTCTGAGAAGTAGGATACGCTCCAGATCGTTGGGCGGCGCCCAACCATCGGTTGGTAGGCGAAGAGCGTTCGCGTCACTTACCGGTCGAACGATGTAGGGCGTCACCACGATGACCAGTTCGGTCTCGTTGTGTTGAAAGCTTGTGGAGCGAAACAGCGCCCCAAGAATGGGTAGCTCGCTGAGCCAGGGTGGCCCAAGCGACTCCAGCGTTGCGTTGTCCTGCAGGAGACCAGCTATTGCGAAACTCTGGCCGCTGCCCAATTCGATTGTTGTGTCGGCGCGTCGCACGGTCAGGGCAGGTATCGATATCGAGCTGTTCGTGCCAGCTTGAAGCTGGACGGCGCCGGCTGTCGTCAACTCGCTCACTTCAGGGCGCACATGCATGTTTATCCGACCGTTTGATAGGACGGTCGGAACAAAAGCCAGAGCGACACCATACTGCTTATAAGTAACGTTGACCTCGCCCAACGCTGCCGACACCGGTATCGGGAATTCGCCTCCGACGAGAAAGCTTGCTGGTTCACCACTCATGGTCGTCAGGTTAGGCTCGGCCAATAGATGAACTAATTGGTCATCGTTCAAAGCGTCGATGATGTTGTTGATGTCAAGACGCTTACCTGGCGTGTTGAACGAGTAGGCACTCGCGAGCGTCGATTCCGCCGTTGCTGAACTAAGCAGGTCGTGTGTTGCGAAGCCGATGGCGGCATGGCTCCCGAGGTCGGCGAGCGCCGTCCAGTCAATGCCAAGCTGACGTGTCAAATTGCGCGACATCTCGGCGATCCTCACACGTAGCGCAACCTGGATCGGTTGCCCCACTGTGAGCCGGTTGTCGATGATCGATTTGTCATCAAGAAATTGCCTCGCGACCGCGACTGCTTCCGAGACCTGCTCAGGCGTATCGACGTGTCCGGACAAGGTGGCGCCCTGCTCGGTCGAAGTGACTGTCACGTTCTGACCTGGAAACTGCCGAGCCATCATTGAGTTGGCCTGAGTTGCCGCAAAAGAAGACGACCTGACCACGACGGAGAATTGGCCTACGGACTGTCCTTTGCCATCCATGGCTGCGACAGTCGTATGACCCGGCGAGACCCCGAAAATAAAAAGGCTGGTTGTGCTGGCCGGACGAACTTCAGCGACTTTTGGATCCGCGGCGAAAACGTTGGCTGCCGGCCCGCGAAGAGTAAGAACCTTTCCTGCCCCAACCTCGATAGATACAGAGCGGGACAACCCAGCGCTGTCGCTGCCGTCATCCACGCCGCGAGCATGCCGAGACGACGGATCGGCAGCCTGCACAGACGAGGTTTGCACCGTCAGGGCGAGCGACAGGGACAGGGCGAAGAGGACCTGGCGAACCATTAAAACTGGAAATCCTTTTGATCGGAGCTCCCCTCGAAGATTCTGATCGAAGGTTTCGCGTCAGTGCCTTTTTGCCGATCGATCAAGGCGGACGACACATCGGCACCCCACGTGATGCCGTGGGAGCGCGATGCACCAACAGGAGTTATGACGTCGGACGCCGATAGAGGGCTTGGTCGTGCAGCCGGGCTGCGGCTCGGTTGGGTAGCCGGCGCCGTCGATTGACCGCCGACGTGATCAAGCGGCAGCGCGGCCACTGAGATCGGGCCTTGTTCGAGAGATCGTATCGTCAGCGACAAATGACCAAGACGCTCAGCTACTGACACCTTCTCGGCCTCGCTTGGCCTGACTTCCAGCGTCACTGTCCGGGCTGTCTGCTCCTGTGCGCCGCTCGCCCCTTGCACCATCTGCTGGTCGATGGCGATCACTCTCACGTCGGTAAGGACAGTCTCGCCGGAAACCCGGTGCGCCTGACCGACGTCCGAGCCGTCCAGGCTTTGTGTCAGGATCATGTCGACATGATCTCCTGGCCAGATGAGACCAGCCGTTCCCGACACAGCGTCCACTGCCACCGTGACAGCGCGCGTTCCCGGCGCAAGAACCGCGGCAAGAAAGCCATGATCGCCGGGCCGCATTATATCTGCCGGCAAGACCTGCTGGTTGGCGAGCATGGAACGGCGCACCATGGCGCCGAAGAGCTCAGACCGCGCAGCCGGCGTGTCCAGCCGGGCACCAGGCGAGACGTCGGCGGCGGCAATCTCGAGTGGCGCCAGATCCTCCGGGCGAAGCAGGCTGCCTGCACGAACGAGATGAGCGGCGACCAGCACCGTCGTCTTTGGTATGGCAGCATGCGTGGTCGTTGCCGGCGCGGCACTCGGCGCCTGTATGCTGATCCACGCAACGGCACCGAACCCCGCAAGGCCGAGAGCCATGAAGATAAACAGGGCTAGTTTCAGCAGCATGTCATCGGCACCCGATAATGATCATGCACAACGCGCCCGTGGCAATCGCCGACGCGTAGGGCAGCGGGGCGCGACGCGCGATCCGCCACCGTTCGGCCCTGAGTATCCTGCCGACAATCCTGGTGGGCTTGCGGTGCGACGTCGTGCGGATGATACGCTGCAGGATCAGATAGAGCATTGCCAGGACGCCGCCGGCCAGGGCAACCAGCAGCACGAAGTCAAACCGACCGCCGACGGGAAGCACGGATGACGCAGCCGCGAGCAGCTTCACGTCGCCGCCGCCCATCAGGCCGCGCCTCCAGCAAAGGGCGGCGGCAACGAACAGGATGACGACACTGCCGACACTGTAGAGCAGATGCCGGTCGAGCGAGTGGATCAGCAGCCCGATGCCGAGAAGCGCGCACGACAGCCAGTTCGGCACGGTGCGAAACGCGAAGTCGTGCAGCGCTGCGGCTAACAACAAACAGCTTGCAGCCACGAACAACGTGCTCTGAGCAACAACGGCCGGCACATTCTGTGTCATCGCGCTCGTCCTTTTACGCCGCCCGTCGTCACAGGTGCCGGTCGGACCGACACCTGCTAGATAATGACGACGCGATCAGACGTCGGTGGCGATCAGGCTGAACTTGCTGCTCAGGCTGGTGCCGAGGGTCGTCACGGCGCCGACGATGGCAACAGCGACCAAGCCGGCGATGAGACCGTACTCAAGGGCAGTCACAGCGCGCCGGTCGGTCTTAAGCTCGATCCAGGTCTTTACGAACTCGTACATTTCTCGTCCTTCCGTGTTTGGCCGAAGCTGACTGCCCGACCGGGTTTTCCGCAGCGAAGTCGGTTCTCGAGGTTTACGCTTTAGCTCCAACTCCCGCCGAGAGTGTGATCCAGAGAGGTTTCGAAAACGTTAATCGCCAAGGCAGACAAACATCTATTTGGAGCTGATCCTCACGTCAGAATCCGCTGTCTTGGTGGTGTGATACGCCAGCCGTGCGTCAGGCAGAGCGCCAGCATCGTCGCCAGAACGAACGGCGTTGGCTGGACGTGCAGCGTGGAGCCCAGGCTGAGACTGAGCAGCGGCGTGAGAAAGAACACAACCAGCAGCAGCCCATCACGCTGAGCCTTGCCCTGCTCGGCGGCATCGCGCACCAGCCAGGCCGCAGCGACGAACGCACTCAGCAGGTCGTAGGTGAGCGCAACCGGCACGCTAAGCAGCGTTCCTGCAATCAGGGCGGCGTTACGCGGACCAGGACGCGAACAGCGCCACCAGAGCAGACCAACGCACACGCAAGCACAGAGACTGACTGCGACCTGCAGCGGATAGGCGAGGCTCGGGGGCAGGCCGGCGAGCCTCGCGGCGCCGAACGGCGTCACAATGTGAGCCAAGGTGACTTTTCCTGACTCAAAAGTCTGTCGAGAGGCGGCAAAGACGTGCAGGAACGATCGCCAGCTCTGCCAGCCAAGGACCGCCGCAGGAAGCAGAACCAGACTGATTACGCTCGCGGCAGCGCCTGCAAGCGTGCGCCAGCGACGGCCCGCAAGGAGTGCCACGGGGACGAGAAGACCGAAATGCGGCTTGTAGCACAGCGTGCCAAATAGCAGTCCGGCAAGCCAGGGCCGGCAGTCCACAAGGCAGGTTGCGAAGGCGAAAAGCGACGCCGTTATGAAAGCGTTCTGGCCAAGACCGACGTTCCAGAAGACAGCGGGAAACGCAAGACAGGGCAGCAACCAGGTATAACCTGTGGGTCGCAAGACTTGACGCAAGCCGAGCAGCCACGCGGCGCCGGTGCAAACCTGAAACGTGATGTAGGAAACGAGGTAAGGCAGCGCGGCGAGCACGCGGCAGAACAGCAGGAAGGTCGGCGGATAAAAGAAATAGACGTAGGCAATGCCGGGCGCGGTCGCGGCCTGTTCGGCGGCGTAGTGTGCAGCGTTATCATAGGCAAGCGACGGCGATGCAGTCGCAGCCAGGGTTCCGGCAGCGTAAAAGCTTACGTAATCCGTCGACACCGGCCGAGTTAGGGAAACGATCCAGCCATGGGTGCCGGCGATGAAAAACAGCAGGGTCAGGCACTCGCCGACAAGGAGCACGCTGCTCCAGGCGGCGATGCGCCCAGGCGTCAGTCGCCCGCCGGCGGCATGCCTGATCTCAATGATGGAACCGGCGTTGAACACGCGTTCGAACAATCCCCATCGGCAAGGGTAAGGAAGCAGTCGTTGTGCCGCGAGTGACTGACACCCGCGCTGCGGGTATATAGCTGGTTCCTTACACCCGCTCACAACCGTGTGTGGTTACGGGCGAAATACCTGCGGCATGTGGCTTTCGTGCAACATCGATGCGCGAGCGTCGTCCGGACCGATGACGCGGACGCTCTGTGCGGTTGCCGAGGCGAGGATCGTCACCCGGTCCGGTGACGCACGCCGCGTAACCGCTGGCCATCCGGCGAGGTTTGGGGGCAAGACGGGCAGTATGGCGCCGCCATTTGCCAGGTTGAGCATCACGCGTTGTCGATAAAGCGCCCCCTCGATCGGCGCCATCGAGTGATAGTCGCCCACCGCCTGCCCCCAGCTGCCGCTTCGAGCGTGCAGACGGTTGAGAAAATCGGCGGCATAGGTGGTGTTGGCGTCCGGGTCGAAAGCCTGCTCCAGGCTGGCGAAGGCGTCAGGATGATACAGCAGGTTGACTTGCAGGCAGCCGACGTCGATGGAGCGCACGCCACGCGCCTGCAGCAGCGAAACGTAGGCGATCGCGTCCTGAGCCGTGGCAAAGGCGTGGCCAGCGCCTTCGGCGTTCACCGTCCACGGCCAGGGTGCAACCCGCCCTAGCCGGCTGTTCCATCGGCCGCTCTCGACCTGGCCGATCGCCGTCAGCAGGGCAGACGGCAGTGCCCTGTCACGTTCGGCCGTTCGAGCCGCATCCATGCACGTGTGCTCGGGTATCAAGCGCCCTCCGGCCAGCGTGTCGCTCAGGCCGTAGACGGGCATGGCGGATGCACGAGCGCAGCAGGCGAGGAGCAACAAGGTTACCAACAGCCTCATGAGGCAAGTGTTGCACGTTCAAGTTGCTGATTGGTGAACAATCACGTGCGGGAGGAGGTGCTGAAGCTCGAAGTCAGGCGGCCAGAAACGGTTGACGGCAAAATCTCTCTGGAACATAATGTGAACGTAGACCGAACATGGCCCTCGCACCTCCCCTTCTCACGTTGCGTGCCCGTATCAGGGCGCTTGAACGACCAGCTGATCGCAACTTGGGCGTGTTACCGTTTCACGTACATGCTATTGATGCTCGGCTGCCAATGCAGGGTCTGACCCTTGGCGCGCTGCATGAGGTTTCATCCGGCCAGACCGATAGGCAGGAGCGCTTCGGCACCGCAGCCCTGATGTTTGTCGCAGGCATTGCAGCTCGCCTTCCGGGTTCTGTCCTGTGGTGCAGCCGCAACACGCCCGACCTTTTCCTGCCTGGCCTGCTCGCCGCTGGCGTTGATCCGGACCGGGTTCTCTGCGCCGAGGCGCCGGACGAGATCGGCGTGTTGCAGGTGATGGAGGAAGGACTGCGTCACCCCGGCCTTGGCTGCGTCGTCGGTGAACTCAAACGACTGCCGATCATTGCGTCACGCCGACTGAACCACGCGGCCGAAGCTTCTGGAGTGATGGCAATTGCCCTGCGTCGCGACATCGCAACGCAAAGAACACGAACCGCCAAGCCGGTTCAGCCGGACGCTGCGATCCTGCCCACGGCGGCGGTGACGCGCTGGCGCGTCGGACCCAGCCCCTCACCCTGTCTCGCCGCGTCGCCTGGCGTGCAACGCCACGCTCCGCTCGCCATCCCCGGCCGTAGCCGCTGGCATCTGGAGCTCACGCGATGCCGCGGCGGCGAGGCGGCATCCTGGATTGTGGAGGCATGTGATGCGCAGGGTCGTCTCGCTCTACCTGCCGTTCTGGGCAACCGACCGGCTCGCTTCGAGCATCCTCGCTTCGAGCCCCATCGCTTCGAGAACCGGGATCAAACCGACGGCGGCCCACCGCGTGCGTGGCGAAAAGCCGGTTGAGGCGGCGCCGAGATGCAGCGTCACGGTTGCCCGGCGCGGCGCCAAGCGGCTTGTCGTTGCCGCCGATGCCGGGTCGCGCGCGCTCGGCATCGTGCCTGGCATGGCGGTAAGCCAGGCGCAGGCGATGCTGCCAGACCTTGCCCTGCATCCGGCCGATCCGGCAGGCGACGCCGCCGGCCTGCACCGCCTCGCTCTGTGGTGCCTGCGCCACTACAGCCCGATCAGCGCCCCCGATCCGCCGGACGGGGTGTGGATCGACATGACCGGGTGCGCGCATTTCTGGTCCGACGAGGCGGCGATGCTGGCCGACATCACGGGCAGGATCGCCGCGGCCGGGATTGGCGTTCGCGCCGCCATCGCCGCAACGCCGGGAGCGGCGCACGCCGTCGCCCGCTTCGGCGCCGCGCCGATCGGCATTGTCGCGGATAGCCTGGCGACGCTGCCCTCCGCCCTCGCGCCTCTGCCTGTCGCCGCCTTGCGTCTCGATGCGGCAAGCCGGTCCGTGCTGGCGCAGCTCG
This sequence comes from uncultured Acetobacteraceae bacterium, assembly GCA_964246775.1. GTDB lineage: Bacteria > Pseudomonadota > Alphaproteobacteria > Acetobacterales > Acetobacteraceae > CAXMMR01. The sequence continues at coordinate 12,514 of CAXTSD010000004.1, forward strand.
GTTTTGACCGCATCGGCGAACTCGAACGCGCCGCCAGAGGACCGCTCGCGCGCCGGCTTGGCCGCGACGTGCTGATCCGGCTTGATCAGGCGCTCGGCCGCATCGACGAGCCGCTGCAGCCGGTCGCGCAACCGGCGCCGATCGATGCCGAATGCCGCTTCGTCGAGCCGGTGGTCACGCGCGAAGGCCTTGCGCTCGCGACGACCAGGCTCATCGAGACGCTGTGCCAACAGCTCGAGCGGGCCGGGCTCGGCGCGAGCCGGATCGACCTCGTCTGCCGGCGGGTCGATGCAACGTCGCAGGTGCTGCGCATCGGCACCGCAGCACCGTCGCGCCGGCCAAAACACCTGGCCCGCCTGCTCGCCGAGCGGCTGGAAACGATCGATCCAGGTTTCGGCATCGAGCAGATGACGCTGGCGGCGACGCTCGTCGACAGGCTCGCGCCGCGCCAGCTCGCCAGCAGCCTCGCCGGCGAGACGTCGGCGCCGGACCTCTCCGGCCTCGTCGACACGCTGATCAACCGGCTCGGCCCGCAGCGCCTCTACCGCGTGGCGCCAGTAGAGAGCGAGGTGCCGGAGCGCTCGGTCAAGCGCATTCCGCCGCTCGCCCCGGCGGCGCCCTGGCGCCTCGCCCGCGCCTGGCCGCGCCCGGCCCGGCTGATCACGCCGCCGGTCGAGGTCGAGGCGATGTCGCTGATGCCCGACTACCCGCCGGCGCGCTTCACCTGGGCCAATCGCGCCCATCGCATCGTGCGCGCCGACGGACCGGAGCGGATCTTTGGCGAGTGGTGGAAACGCGACGGCGAAGCCGAAGCGGTGCGCGACTACTTCGAGGTCGAGGATGAGCATGGCCAGCGCTTCTGGCTGTTCCGTCGCGGCGACGGCATCGATCCGGCGACCGGCGACCGGCGATGGTTTCTGCATGGGATGTTCGGGTGAATAGGAAGGCCAGGGCTTTGCCCTGGACCCACCAAAGGCCAGTAGGCCTTTGGAAACCATTTATTTTTGGTAAATCCTATATAGATGGGGTTTGGGGCCTAAGGCCCCAATGGGGTCAAGGGGCAAAGCCCCTTGCCTTGCTTACCTTAGCTTCGCATCCAAAGGGCAGAGCCCTGGCCTGATGCCCTACGCCGAACTCCAGGTCACGACGAACTACTCCTTCCTGCGCGGCGCCTCGCATGTCGAGGAGCTGCTCGTCACCGCGAAGGCGCTCGGCCTCGCCGCACTCGGCGTCACCGATCGCAACTCGCTCGCCGGCGTTGCGCGCGCCTATAGCCGCGCCGCCGAGCTCGACTATCCGATCGTCGTCGGCTGCCGGCTTGATCTCACCGATGGCACGTCGCTGCTCGCCTATCCGACGGATCGCGCCGCCTATGCGCGGCTGTCGCGCATGCTCAGCATCGGCAAGCGGCGCGCCGGCAAGGGCGCCTGCCAGCTCGCCTGGAACGACGTCGTGCGCCACGGCGAAGGCCTGATCGCGATCCTGCTGCCCGACGAGGCGGACGACGCGACGAGCGCAAACCTGCTACGCCTGTCGCGTCATTTCGGCGATCGGGGGTATTGCGCGCTGACCCTGCGCCGACGCCCTGGCGATGCGCTGCGGCTTGCCGGCCTCGCCGATCTCGCCGCCGCCGCCGCCGTCGCCACCGTCGTCACCAACGACGTGCTCTATCACGTGCCGCAGCGACGCATCCTGCAGGACGTGGTGACCTGCATACGCGAGGGCTGCACGATCGATGCGCTGGGTTTTCGCCGCGAGCGCTTTGCTGACCGGCACCTCAAATCGCCCGAGGAAATGGCGCGGCTGTTCGCCCGCCACGAAGCGGCGGTCGCGCGCACGGCGGAGATCGTCGAACGCTGCAGCTTCCGGCTGTCCGAATTGCGCTACCAGTATCCGCGCGAGGCGGTGCTTGCGGACACGACGCCGCAGCGGGCGCTGGAGAAACTCGCCCGCAAAGGCGTGCGCTGGCGCTTTCCTGACGCGTCGCCGAAAGCGGCGGTCTACGATCAGGTCGAGCGCGAACTCGCCTTGATCGGGCAGCTCGGCTACGCCGCGTATTTCCTTACCGTGCACAGCATCGTGCAATTCGCGCGCAATAGCGGCATCTACTGCCAGGGCCGCGGCTCGGCGGCGAACAGCGCGGTGTGCTTCGTGCTCGGCATCACCGAAATCGACCCGGTGCGGTCAAACCTGCTGTTCGAGCGCTTCATCTCCGCCGACCGCAACGAGCCTCCCGATATCGACGTCGATTTCGAGCACGAGCGGCGCGAGGAGGTGATCCAGTGGATCTATCGAAGCTACGGCCGGCATCGCGCCGCACTCTGCGCCACCGTGATCCGCTTTCGCGCCCGCGGCGCCGTGCGCGAGGTCGGCCGCGCGCTCGGCCTCACCGAGGATGTCACCGGCCTGCTCGCCTCGCAGGTCTGGGGCTGGAGCGAGGACGGCGTGCAGCCGGAGCACGCCGCCGCCCTCAACCTCGATCCCGCCGACCGCCGGCTGCGCCTCACCCTCGAGATCGCGCAGCAACTCATCGGCTTTCCGCGCCATCTCAGCCAGCATCCCGGCGGTTTTGTCCTGACCGAAGCCCGGCTCGACAGCCTGGTGCCGGTCGAGCCCGCCTCGATGGCCGATCGCCAGGTCATCGAGTGGGACAAGGACGACATCGACGCCTTGCATTTCCTGAAGGTCGACGTGCTGGGCCTTGGCATGCTCGGCTGCATGCGCCGCTGCTTTGATCTGCTCGCCAGGCATCGTCCCGGCGCGCCGAATTCGATGGCGACGATCCCGCAGGAGGATCCCGCGACCTACCGGATGATCCAGCGCGCCGACACGCTCGGCGTGTTCCAGATCGAGAGCCGGGCCCAGATGGCGATGCTGCCGCGCATGAAGCCGCGCAGCTTCTACGATTTGGTGATCGAGGTCGCCGTCGTGCGGCCGGGGCCGATCCAGGGCGACATGGTGCATCCCTATCTGCGCCGGCGCGAAGGCCTCGAGCCGGTCGAGACACTGCCGCCCGAACTCGAGCCGGTGCTGCGCAAGACGCTCGGCATCCCGCTGTTCCAGGAACAGGCGATGCGCATCGCCATGGTCTGCGGCGGGTTTTCCGGCGCCGACGCCGACAATCTTCGCCGCTCGATGGCAACCTTCAAGGTGACCGGCGGGGTCAGCCATTTCCGCGACAAGCTGATCGGCGGCATGGTCGCTCGCGGCCACGCGCAGGACTACGCCGAGCGGCTGTTCCGCCAGATCGAGGGTTTCGGCTCGTACGGCTTTCCGGAAAGCCACGCCGCGAGTTTCGCGCTCATCGCCTATGCCAGCTCGTGGATGAAGCGCCATCATCCGGACGTGTTCGCCGCCGCCCTGCTCAACGCGCAGCCGATGGGGTTCTACGCGCCGGCGCAGATCGTGCGCGACGCGCGGGCGCACGGCATCGAGATCCGCCCGGTCTGCGTCAACAGCAGCGACTGGGATTGCACGCTTGAGCCCACTCCATCCAAGCCTGGCGACGGACCGTACCTTGCCGTGCGCCTGGGTTTGCGCATGGCCAAGGGGCTGGCGGAGAAGCACGCGGCAAGCCTGCTCGCCGCCCGCGCCGACGGTCCCTACACCAGCGTCGAGGCACTGTCGCGGCGCGCCGGCGTGCCGGTTGCAGCGCTCGAGCGGCTCTGCGAGGCTGACGCGTTCGGCGCCCTTGGCCTCGCGCGTCGCGAGTCGCTGTGGGCGGTGCGCGCACTCGCCGATGTCGCGCTGCCGCTGTTTGCGGCGAGCGAGCCGATCGTCGAGCCGGCAACCGCCCTCACCCCGCTGCGTCCCTCGCGCGAGGTCGTCGAGGATTACCGCAGCGTCGGACTCTCCTTGCGCAGCCACCCGCTCGCGTTCCTGCGCGAAACGCTCGCCGCCGAGCATCGCGCCATCCCGGTCGCCGGGATGGACCGCCTCAGCGACGGACGGCGCGTCACCATCGCCGGGCTGGTGCTGATGCGGCAAAAACCGGGCAGCGCCAAAGGCGTGATGTTTCTCACCCTGGAGGACGAGACCGGGCACGCGAACCTCATCGTCTGGCCCTCGATCTTCGAGCGGCAACGCCGGCTGATCCTGTCGGCCAGCATGATCGCCTGCCACGGCCGGCTGCAGCGCGACGGCGGCGTGACCCACGTCATCGCCGAACGCCTGGTCGATCTCTCGACACTGCTGCGAGCCTTGGGCACCGGCGCCGGCGAGTTCCCGCATCGAACCGGTCGCGGCGATGAGGCACGTCATGGCGGCTCACCGGACAGCCGTGAGGGCAAGGGGATCAAGGTGCGGACGAGGGATTTCAGGTAAGCCGAGCGGCGGCGGCGGCCCTCGACCGGGCAGGCGGCAGGCAGCCCCTTGCCTCGCCTTGGCTTTGCCTCTCATCTCCTGTCTGCCGTGACGAAGTAAGGGGAGGACGATCATGAGATACCGCAGGCTCGGCGACAGCGACATCGAGGTGTCGGAAATCGCCTTCGGCTCCTGGCTCACCACGTCAGGTGGCGTCGACCGGCAGCAGGCCATCGCCTGCGTCCATCGCGCGCTTGATCGCGGCATCACGCTGATCGACACCGCCAACGTCTATGGCCGCGGCGCGGCGGAGACCGTGATCGGCGACGCGCTCGCCGGCCTGCCGCGCGCGAGCTACGTGCTGGCGACCAAGCTGTACTTCCCGATGAGCGACACCGATCGCGGCCTGTCGGCGGCGCAGATACACAAGCAGATCGACGCCTCGCTCGCTCGCCTCAGGGTCGACCATGTCGATCTCTATCAATGCCACCGCTATGATGACGCGACGCCGCTCGCCGAGACCATGCAGGCGCTGAGCGAGGTGGTGCGCGTCGGCAAGGCCCGCTGTCTCGGCTTTTCAGAGTGGCCGGCCGACAAGATCGAGGCGGTGCTGGCGATCCCGGGCGTCGAGAAATTCGTCTCCAGCCAGCCGCAATACTCGCTGCTGCACCGAGATCCGGAGCGGGCGGTAATACCGCTTTGCGCCCGCTCCGGCATCTCGCAGATCGTCTGGTCGCCGCTCGGACAGGGCGTGCTGACCGGCAAATACGCGCCCGGCGCGGCGATCCCCAAGGACAGCCGCGCCGCCGACCCGACGATGGGCGGCTCGTTCCGCCGCCAGTGGCTTGAGCCGCCGGTGCTCGAGGCGGTGCGCTCGCTGCAGCCGCTCGCCGACGAGGCCGGCCTCACGCTCGCCCAGTTCGCCCTCGCCTGGGTGCTGCGCGAGACCAACGTCGCCGCCGCGATCATCGGCGCCTCGCGACCCGAGCAGGTTGACGAGAACGTCGCCGCCTCCGGGCGCGAGGTGCCGGCGCGGCTGTTCGAGCAGGCGGAGCGGATCATCGGAGCGGTCGTCGGCTGATTGACGTTTCAGGTTGACCCAACCTGAAACGATCAGGCGCTAGGCGGCCGCCTGTTGACCCGGTCGCAGCCAAGCCGCGTCAGATGACCGGGTCCATCTGCTCCTTCACGTCGCGCACCACCTGGCGGAACATCTCCGCCGTCAGCTTGCGCGTCGAGGTGTTGTAGCGCGAGACGTGATAGCTGTCGGCGAGCACCAAGCCGTCGGGAAGCTGGTGCAGGGCGCCGTGGCGGAAACGGATCCGGCTGGGCGGAACGCCGCAGGCCTTCAGCACGGCAGCGTGCGACAGCACGCCGAGCGAGAGCACCACCGAGAGGTTCGGCATCGCCTGCAGTTCGGCGGCGAGGAAGCGGTTGCAGGTCGCGACCTCGGCCGGTATCGGCAGGTTGGCTGGCGGCACGCAGCGCACCGCGTTGACGATGCGGCAGCCGGCGAGTTCGAAGCCGTCATCGGGCTCGGCGCCGTATCGCCCGCGTGCGAGGCCTTCGGCAAGCAGCGTCTCGTAAAGCAGTATGCCGGCGTGATCGCCGGTGAACGGGCGGCCGGTGCGATTGGCGCCCCTCAGTCCCGGCGCCATGCCGACGATCAGGAGCTGGCTGGTGAACGGCCCCCAGCTCGGCACCGGGCCGTTGAACCAGTCGGCATGGGCGGCCTGGTTCTCGCGTCGGTAGGCGACGAGGCGCGGGCATAGCGGGCAGTCGCGCGGCGGGGCGGCAAGCTCGCTATCCTGGGCGTCGGGAACCTCAAGCGGCATCTGATCCGTCCTGGTCGAAATTGCTGGTGAGGGGATCATTCGTGATCGGCCGGGCCGCGGCGCGGACTCGCGGCTCCGGCTGACGACGGGTGATGTCGGGCGCCAGCTCGGCAAGTTCGATGAACCGGTCGGCTTGGCGGCGCAGCTCGTCGGCGGCCATCGCCGGGCTGGTGCGCATCGAGGAGACGACGGAGACGCGGACGCCATGCCGCTGCACCGCCTCGACGACGCGCCGGAAGTCGCTGTCGCCGCTGAACAGGATCGCGTGGTCCATCTTCGGAGCGAGCTCCAGCATGTCGACCGCAATCTCGATGTCCATGTCGCCCTTGATGCGTCGGCGGCCCATCGGATCGACAAACTCGCGCGCCGGCTTGGTCACCAGCGCGTAGCCGTTATGGGCGAGCCAGTCGGTCAGCGGCTTCACCGGAGAATATTCATCGGTGTCCAGCAAGGCGGAGTAGTAGTAGGCGCGAATGACATTGGTCTGCCCGCCAAACAGGTTCAGGAGGTTGCGATAATCGATGTCAAAACCGAGGTTGCGCGCTGCCGAGTAGAGGTTCGCGCCATCCATAAACAGATAGGTGCGCTCATTAGGACGTAGATCCATTAAAATTTCCTTTCGATCCGACACATCGGATGACGCAATCCGCCCGCGTTCGAGTCCGGGTCCTGCTATGCTGGCCGGCATGGCAAAGCTCCTGTCAACGCCGTGTCGCCCGATGCCGGTGCTGGTCGCCGTCGGCGCCAACTTGCCGTCGCCGCGGGGCGAGGCTCCTGTGGTAAGCTGCGGCAGGGCGGTTGCGGCGATGGCGGGCCTGCCCGGGTTGCGTCTGCTGCGCGTCTCGGGCTGGCATCGCACGGCGCCGGTGCCGCCCTCCGACCAGCCGGACTACGTGAACGGGGTGGCGCTGCTCGAGGGCGAGTTGGCTCCCGAGGCCCTGCTCGCGGCGCTGCAGGCCATCGAAGCGCGCTTCGGCCGGGTCCGCGGCGTCGCCAACGCGGCCCGGACGCTCGATCTCGACATCGTCGCGGTCGGCGATCTGCTGCGCGATGCGCCGGATCCGGTGCTGCCGCATCCCCGCGCGCATCAGCGCGGCTTCGTGCTGCGGCCGCTTGCCGAGGTGGCGCCGGGATGGGTGCATCCACGGCTCGGGCGGACGGTCGAGCAGCTGATCGTGGCACTTGGTGACGAGATGCCGACGGCGCGGAACTTGCCTAGCGGCGGCGCGTCGCCTAGATGAACGGTTCCTCCAATGGCTGATCGGATCTAACGGCATGGCGCGCGTCACCGTCGAGGACTGCGTTGAGCGGATACCCAATCGCTTCCAGCTGGTGCTGCTTGCCGCCCAGCGCGCGCGCAACCTCAGCCGCGGCGAGGAGCTGACGATCGATCGCGACAACGACAAGAACCCGGTCGTCGCATTGCGCGAGATCGCCGAGCAGACGGTCGGGCTCGACAAGCTCGAGCAGGACCTGATCAAGTCGCTGAGCCGTTCGCCGGAGCCCGAGCCAGCCGACGAGGAGGTGCTCGACCTGATCCCGACCGACCAGAACATCTTCGGGCTGCAGGACGTCTCTGCCGACGAGGAGGCGGCGAGCCTGCCAGTCGAGGACATGTCGTCGGAGGACATCGAGGCAGCGATCGAGGCCGAACTCGGCGGCCGGGCGCGTCGCTAGGGCAAAGCAATGCGGCGGGCCAAGGCGCCGGCCGCTGAGAGGCAAGGGGATCGTTGACGGCTCGCGGCCGCGTTCTTGCTCCTGATGGATCATCCGCCGCGGACCTTGGCGGCGGTGCATTGCTGACGATGCCGCCACCGTTCGAGCCCGGCCTGGAAGCTCAACCGCCCCGCCGCGCCATCGTCCGTCAGTTCGAGCTGACGGAGAAGATCCTCGCCTACGATCCGAACGCCGACACCGACCTGGTCGATGCGGCCTACGTGATGGCCATGCAGGCGCACGGGCCGCAACGACGCGAGAACGGCGACCCTTACATCACCCATCCCGTCGCCGTCGCCGACATCCTGGCGAGCTACCGTCTCGACGTCAGCAGCATCGTCACCGCGCTGCTGCACGACACGATCGAAGACACCCCGGTCACCTTCGCCGAGATCGAGCGGCGCTTCGGCAAGTCGGTCGCCGGGCTGGTCGACGGCGTGACCAAGCTCACCCGGCTCGAGTTGCAGTCCGACCGCACGAAGCAGGCGGAGAACTTCCGCAAGCTCGTGCTGGCGATGAGCCGCGACATACGTGTGCTGCTGGTCAAGCTCGCGGACCGGCTGCACAACATGCGCACGCTGCACTTCGTCGCCAAGCCCGAGCGCAGGCTGCGCATCGCGCGCGAGACGATGGACATCTACGCGCCGCTGGCCGAGCGCATCGGCATGGATGCGATCAAGACCGAGCTGCAGTCGCGCGCCTTCGCCGAGCTCGAGCCGGAGGCGAACTCTACCATCCAGGCGCGACTCAACTACCTGCGCGGCCAGGGGGCGGACGTCATCGACGAGGTGCGCGCCGAGCTGATCCGGGTCTGCGAGGAGAGCGGTGTGACCGTGCGCGAAGTGACCGGGCGCGAAAAATCACCGTTCTCGATCTGGGAGAAGATGCAGCGTCGCAACGTGGCGTTCGAGCAGCTCTCGGACATCATGGCCTTCCGGGTCGTCGTGCCGGACCGAGACGCCTGCTACGCGGCACTCGGCGCGGTGCATTCCGCCTACCCGGTGATCGCCGGGCGGTTCAAGGATTACCTGTCGACGCCCAAGGCGAACGGCTACCAGTCGATCCACACCGGCGTGACCTTGCGCCAGCCGCGCAACCAGAAGATCGAGGTGCAGATACGCACGGCGGAGATGCATGCCGTCGCCGAGGCGGGAGTGGCGGCGCATTGGGGCTACAAGACCGGCGAGGAGGCGGCGGCGCAAGCCGAGCAGGAGCGCTTCCGCTGGGTGCAGGATCTGCTCGAGATCCTCGAGAACTCGGTCGCCGCGGACGATTTTCTCGAGAACACCAAGCTCGAGCTCTACACCGACCGGGTTTTCTGCTTCACCCCGAAGGGGCGTCTCATCGAGCTGCCGGACGGGGCGACGCCGGTGGACTTCGCCTATGCGGTGCACAGCCAGGTCGGCGACACCTGTGTCGGCGCCAAGGTGAACGGCCGGCTGATCCCGCTGCGCCAGGCGCTCGCCAACGGCGACCAGGTGGAGATCATGACGGCGCGCGGCGGCACGCCCTCGCCGGCCTGGGAGCGCTTCGTCGTCACCGGCAAGGCGCGCGCCAGGATACGCCGCTACGTCGCCCAGCAGCAGCGCCAGACCACGCTCGATGGCGGCCGGGCGGCGCTCGCCAAGATGTTCCGTCAGTCAGGGCTCGACGGCAGCGAAAAGGTGCTCGACGCAGCGTTGCGCGACGGCTCGCTCAAGGCGCTCAAGGTGGCCAGCCGCGACGACCTCTACGTCGCCGTCGGCAACGGCAATCTCGGCCCCAAGGAAGTCGTGAACGCGCTGTACCCGGACGTGCAGGAGTCGGCGCGGCCGCCAAGGCTGATGCCTGGCATGCTCGGCCGGCCGAGCGCGCGCACGCCGGCGCCGGGCGGCGACCATGCCTTGACCGGCCTCGTGCCCGGCATGGCGACGAGCTTCGCCGGCTGCTGCCACCCGCTGCCCGGCGACCGCATCGTCGGCATCGTCACCACCGGCAAGGGCGTGACGGTGCATACGCGCGAGTGCCAGACGCTCGGCAGCTTCGCCGCCACGCCGGAGCGGTTCCTCGACATCGACTGGAATTACGCCGCCGGCGCGCAGACCAAGGGCGGCCCCACCCATACCGCCCGGGTCTCGGTGATCGCCGCCAACGAGCCGAGCGCGCTGGCGACGCTCGCCAACGCGGTCGCCAAGTACGACGGCACGGTCAGCAACCTCAAGATCATCAACCGGCAGCAGGATTTCATGGAGATACTGGTCGACGTGGAGGTGCGCGATCTGCGACACTTGTCGACAGTGATCGCCGGGCTTCGCGTGGCGCACGGCATCACCCAGGTGGAGCGCGCCCGCGGTTAGACCTCATACCAACGCGCCGGGTCGGCGGGCGGCGGCGCGCGAAACAAAGACTCTGATACCAGAGGTCGCGATCAGCGAGCCCTGGGTATCAGGTCTCGACGCGCTTGCTCTGCACCAGGGTGCAGCCGCTGATGCGCCAGGCGCCGTTCGGCTGCTTTTCCATCGTGTAGGTCGCGGTATAGCCGAGCCCGTCGGGTCCGATCAGCTCGACCCGCTGCGCCGGTCCGGCGACGAGGACGGTGAACGCGACCGAGCGCGGCCGGTAGACCGGCTGATAACTGCTGCGCACCATGGCGAGAAAGCGCGCCGGAGTTTCGAAAATCCCCTGCAGCGTCGGCGAGGCAAACCCGAAGGCGGTCGCCGCATCGTCACGACGGAAGGCATCCATCTGGGCGCGGATCACGCCCTCTATGGCCGAACGGTCGGCGTCCCTGACCGTCGCCGTGCCGGGCTCGCTCCCCGGCGCCGCAACGGGCGTGGCGGCGAGCGTCTCGGCGTCGAGCCGGCTGCAGGGCGACAGGCAGAGCAGCAACAGGCCGATCAGGACAGCCGGCAAGCGCATCGGTAGGGTCTCCCGCCTAGGAGCCATGCTCAATCCGGGCTCCCGACACTGATACGGGTGACGTGGCGGCGCGGTTGCGGCGTGCTGACGGATCTGCCGGCGAACCGGCTAGGCTGCGCCCGCGTTGATCGGCGATCAGTGCAGCAAGGTGAGCAATGACCAACACGCCGAAGCCAGGCACCAAGGTCAGCTGGGACACGTCGCAGGGCAAGACCCACGGCACGGTCGAGAAGACGGTGACCAGCACGACCAAGGTGAAGGGACACACCGCTGCGGCGACCAGACAGCAGCCGCAGGTTCTGGTAAAAAGCGACAAGTCCGGCAAGCGGGCGGTGCACAAACCCGAAGAGGTCAAGGCGACGAAATAGACGCGCTCAGCGCCTGATCGACCCGGCGCCGCATCAGCCGCCCGACTGGTCCGGCGCTGACAGACGACGGAGCAGCGGCGGATGATTGAAGCAACCCTGATCGCCGGCGACGGCATCGGCCCCGAGGTCGTGGCGTCAGCCGTCGCCGTGCTCGACGCCCTCGGCGCGCCGTTCGCCTGGGATCGCCAGCTTGGCGGCATGTCGGCGGTGGCGGCGGCCGGCGACCCGCTGCCGTCGGCGACCCTTGAGAGCATCAAACGGACCCGGCTGGCGCTGAAAGGCCCGCTGACGACGCCGGTTGGCGGCGGGTTCCGCTCGGTGAACGTCCGGCTGCGTGAGGCATTTCAGCTCTACGCCAACGTCCGCCCGGCGCGCACGCTGATCCCTGGCGGTCGCTACGACGACATCGATCTCGTGATCGTCCGCGAGAACCTCGAGGGGTTCTACGTCGCCTTCGAGCATTTCATTCCGGTCGGCGAGGACACCCATGGGGTCGCCATCTCCTCCGGCGTGAACACGCGCGCCGGGGCGCGTCGCATCCTCGACCACGCCTTCGGCTACGCGCTCAGCGCCGGCCGCCGCAAGGTCACGGTCGTGCACAAGGCGAACGTGCTCAAGGCGCTGACCGGGCTGTTTCTCGAGGAGGGCCGCGCGGTCGCGCGCGACTACGACGGCCGTGTCGCGATGGACGAGCGCATCGTGGATGCCTGCGCCATGCAGCTGGTGCTCAATCCCTGGCAATTCGATGTGATCGTCACCACCAACCTGTTTGGCGACATACTGTCCGACCTGGCGGCGGGGCTGGTCGGCGGGCTCGGCATGGCGCCGGGCGCCAATATCGGCACCACGGCCGCGATCTTCGAAGCGGTGCACGGCTCGGCGCCAGACATCGCCGGCAAGGGCGTCGCCAACCCGACCTCGCTGCTGCTGGCAGCGGGAATGATGCTCGAGCATGTCGGCCTCGTGGCGCTGCAGCGACAATTGGAGACGGCGGTGCGGGCGGCGCTGAACGAGGACGGCATGCGCACCGGCGATCTCGGCGGCAGCGCGACCACGCAGGCGTTTACCGACGCGGTGGTCCGGCGCATCAGACGTTGACCTCCACGCCGGTGCAGCCATGCAAGCCGGGCTATGCAAGTCTGACTAGGCAAGGCGGGCGCACATCCGGTAAAACCAGCATATGAGTGCATACAAGACGGCAAGCGCCGAAGAGCGGCTCACGGAAGCCGCCAAGGCCAAGAAGGCAATGCTCGAAAAGTTTCGGGCAAAAGCCAATCCACACGACCCTGCGATGATCGAGCAGCAGGAGGCGCGCAAGGCGGTCGCCGCTGCCCGCGAGGCGCGGCAGGCGGAGCGCGACGCCGCCCGAA